>JAZNYU010000184.1:0-8032 GCA_045594605.1 Eubacteriales bacterium | reverse complement strand
GCCGTTCGCGTGCTTGCCTTGGAGGTGGAGCTCAAAAAGATCGCTTCTCATGCAATGTATAACACGTTGGCGGTTGGCATTTGGGCGGCATTGTACCTTCTTTGCAATATGCCGTCGGTGGGCGAACGCGTTTTGCCGTATCTCGGTTTTTCTATGTCGCTCTTCAATTTTGCCTACCTGATCTCCACCATCGTGCTCCTTGTGCGCTGCACCAAAAACATTTGCGCCGAGGGAGACGAAGAGGTACCTCTCAAGCCCTCGCGCTTTGCGTGGGTCAATCGCATGAGGGAGGCTTATAGCCAAACGATGGACAAGCTCAAAAGCAATTCCCGTGCCGACGGCGATGCCTTCTGGCACAAGCACATGGAAAAGAAACCGCAAGAAAACAAAACCCCAAAACAACACAAAAAGAAAAAGAAAAAATAACTCTACACAAGACAGGAAAGGAGAAACGCTATGGAACAAACAAAAAGAACAAAGCTCGGCCTTGGCTGGCTCATCCCCGGAGCGGTGATGCTTGCAAACCCGGTGGTCGCTTTTTATGATGTTTTGCCCGACTGCATCGGATACTTGCTGGTGTGTGTCTCCTTGTTCCGTTTGGCGGATCTCAACTCCTCAATCGCCGATGCACTGCGGCGTTTTCGCATCCTGATCTGGATCAGCATGGGCGGACTTTTGATGCAATACTTCATCTACAACGTCCTCTCCAAGCAGCCCGGGCTCAAGCCGCAGGAGATTCCTACAATGGTCCTGCTTTGCGCGTTTGTTATGGCAGTTCCGCAACTGTATTTTGCATTTCCTGCGTGGCGCGACCTCTTTTCGGGCTTTTGGCAGCTTGCTGAGCGGCACGAGGGGGAAGCTGTGTTCCACTACGGCAAGCGCAATAGCAATCTTTGTGAGCGCATGCGCCGCGCCTCGGGCATCTTTGTGGTGCTTCTGGCCGTACTGTCGGTGCTCCCCGAGTTCTCGGTGCTCACCACCTTTGAATACGAGTATGAAAAGCTCCCCTTTGACTGGTATCAGTTCGTGTGGCTCTTCCGTGTCAGCGCGGTCATGGTCCTTACCGTCCTGTTTTTGGTGTGGATCATTCGCTTGATTCGCTTTATCCTTCTGTTTACACGCGACGAGAGGATGATGGACTCCATCATTGCGCGTTACGAAAGAGACATTCTGCCCGCGAGCGATATGCTCAGCATTCGCCGCCTGCGCTTTGGCATCGTTTTTCTTGTCATCGGAGCGGCACTTACCCTCAACGTTTGCATTGAAGAAAAGATCCTTTTGCCAAGCATTTTATGCGCAATTTTTACTGCCGTCGGTGTGCTTATTTTTGGCACAGACCTAGAGCACCGCAAGCCGTTTTTTGTAACCTGCGGAGCACTTGGCATCCTCAGCATTGCAGAGCTTTTGCTCAACGGCTACTACACAAAATATTTCTCTTACGAATCCTCGGGTTGGGAGATCGAAGCATACCGCCTCTTTTTGGGACTGCGCGCCGTGCAGGTGGCAGAAGCATTTTTGGCGGCGTGGATGTTCTTGCTTCTCATTGATCTTTTCGGTGGCTTTGTCAAGGAGCGCGTCTTTGAAAAATACGAGGGGACAGACACCGAAGCCATCTCGGCACGCGCCACCGAGCGACTACATAAGTCTTTTGCAAAAAAGATGACCGTTTGCAAAATTTTGTTTTTTGTGTCAGCTGCTACCATTGCGCTCGAGGCGATCTTCCAACTGGATCATCCGTGGATCTGGTGGATCAGTGTTCCCACAGTCATCGCATCTACCGTTGCGTTTGCATCCTTCCTGTATGCTTTGCTCGACCATCTTGCATGGCAATCGGGCATGGGGAACACGCATAAATCCGAGTGAGGTGGGGCATAATGAGTACGTAATTCCCAAAAATAAAAAAGGAGTGCTCATTATGCAAAACAACAACCAAAACAAAAATCAAAACAACCAGTACAATCAAAACAATAATCAAAACAACAACCAAAACAAGAACCAAAAGCAAAACGACAATCAAAACAGACAGAATAACAATCATTACGAGCAAAAAAAGAACGAGCGCTGAGCGCATCCTCCCCGTGGGAGGATACATAAATTTGCTCGTACTCTTTTTAGAAGGGAGGGAGAGCTATGTTTGCCATTGACCGCATACCCGAGGGTGTGCTGGATGCTTTGCATGCACAGGGCATTCAAACAAAGGATATTTTATTGGCGGCACATGCCGACCGCACACGGGAGCACACGGTGGGCGACGAATATCTGTTTGCCACAACCGAGCAGTTGATCGTGCTACATAATAAGGAGACGGCAGACGGCACCCCCGTCCTGACCACCTACCCAATCAAAGAACTGCGCGGCATCTCGGTGGAGGAGCTGCTTTCCTCAGGTCGCCTTGTGGCGAAAAGAGGAGAGGAGAATACCCCCATTCTTGTTGCCGCCTTTACCAATTTTTGCAAGGAGTCAATGTTCCTCTTTGCCAAGTACGCCAACAAAATTGCCGCGGGGGAAGAGGTCGTCATAGACGAAAAGGACGACCCTGCAAGCAAGCTTTGCCCCAAGTGCGGCTTGCGCTATCCCGACCTTAACCGCCGCATTTGCCCGCACTGTATGGAAAAGGGAAAGCTCTTCCGCCGTTTTTCGGTGTTCCTTCTCCGTTATCGCGCATCTATCATCATCACCATGGTCTCTCTTGCGGTCATGACCGCATTGAGCATCCTCGCGCCCTATCTTTCCAGCGGATTTTTCTATGATGAAGTCATTTTTGGCGTAGGCAAGTTTGCAGGCGAGATCCTTTTGGTGTTGGGACTTATCATTGCCACGAGACTATTCAAAACCGTGGTCACCATGGTCAACAACTACGTTACCTCGCGCATTGCCGCCAAAATGGTGTTTGACCTCAAAAAGACCATCTTCTCGGCAATCGAGCGCCTCTCCCTCAGCTTTTTTACGGGACGGCAGACGGGCGGACTGATGACACAGATCAACGAGGATGCCAACACCATCTATTCCTTCTTCTGTGACGGTGTTCCGTATATGCTCATCAATATCGTGCAGGTCATTGTGCTGGCAGTCTTGCTTTTTACAATGCAACCCCTTCTGGCTCTTTTGTCATTGATCACTGTGCCCGCATTTTTGCTCTTTGTCAAGTGGATGTACCGCCGACAGAGAATGTACCATGCGCGCCGCTTTGCGGGCTCCAAGCAGATGAATTCTTTTCTTGCCGACGTCTTTTCGGGTATGCGCGTTGTCAAGGCGTTCTCCAAGGAGGATGTTGAGATCGCACGTTTTACCACGCGTAACCAAAACCTTGCCAAAAGTGAAAAGCAGCTGGCGCTCTTTTCCAATTACGGTTGGCCCGTGGCGTATCAGCTCCTCTATCTTGGCAACATCGTTGCCTGGGCTGTGGGTGGCTGGATGATCATCTCGGGCATGGGCGGCATGACCTACGGCACGCTCCTGACCTTTATTGCCTATATGAACATGATCTACTCGCCGCTTGAGTTCTTCGTGCATTTCTTCGATATGACAGCCGATTGCTCAAACGCACTCCAGCGTTTGTTTGAAATTATGGATGCCGAGCCCGACGTAGTCGAAAAAGAAAACCCCGAGCGTCCTGAAAGCCTTGGCGGCAGCGTGGAATTTGAAAACGTTTCCTTCTCCTATCAAAAGGGTAGAAAGATCATCGACGGTGTCAGTTTCGACGTTCCCGACGGACACGTGCTTGGCATTGTCGGTCATACGGGTGCGGGTAAGAGCACGCTTGCCAATCTTTTGATGCGCATGTATGACGTGGACGAGGGCGAGATCCGCATTGGCGGCTATCCCGTTAAGGACTTGGAGCTTGCCACGCTCTACCGCCACGTTGCCATCGTTTCGCAGGAGACCTACCTCTTTATGGGCACGATACTCGAAAACATTCGCTACGCGCGCCCCGATGCCACCTTTGAAGAGGTAGTCGAGGCGGCAAAGTGTGCAGGCGCACATGACTTTATTATGAAGCTTCCCGATGCGTATCATACGCGCATCGGCTTTGGATATCAGGATCTTTCGGGCGGCGAGCGCCAACGCGTGTCAATTGCGCGCGCCATTCTCAAAAATCCGAAGATCCTCATCCTTGACGAGGCGACCGCGGCAATGGATACCGCAACCGAGCGCAAGATTCAAGAGGCGCTTGGGGAGCTCATCAAGGGCAAGACCACCATTATGATCGCACACCGTCTGTCTACCTTGCGCGATGCCGACGAGCTTGTTGTCATCGAGCATGGCAAGGTGGTGGAGCGAGGCACGCACCAAGCGCTTTTGGAGCGCGAGGACGGTGTTTATAAAAAGCTGTTTACCCTGCAAGAGGAAGCCCTCAAGAGTGCAGGCATCAGTGAGTGAGAAAGGAGAACCGATATGAGACCACCTATGGGAATGGGAGACAGAGGCAGAGGCGGACCTCACGGCGGCCCCGGCAGACCGGACAGAGGCCCTGCACGCAGCTTGGCAGAGCTATCGGTCACCGTTTGGCTCACCCCCGAAAACGCGACGTTCTACGTCAAAAACGACTTTTTACATATCAAAACCGAGACCTACGAGGGCAGAGCACACCTCTGCCGAGAGTTCCCGTTTGAGCTTGAATGGGAGTTTATTTCGGTTATGAACGAGGAGCAAGCAGAGGTTGGCATCATCAAATCTGTCTCGCTCTTCGAGGGTGTGGGTGAGGAGCTTCTTCGCACCGAGCTGCGCCGCCGCTACTACGCCCCTGTGATCGATAAGATCCTTGGCGTTAAGGAGCGTTACGGCTTTTCCTATTGGCGCGTGCACACCGCCGAGGGAAACGTCAGCTTTACCCTGCACGATACCTATCGCAGCATCATTCGCGCCTCTCACAATCGCGTTGTTCTCTTGGACGTTAACGGCAACCGCTTTGAGATCCCCGACGTGGAAGCCCTTGATCGCAAGAGCTACAAAAAGATCGAGCTCTACCTTTGAGGTGTTGGCGTATGAAGAAAACAAGAAAACCAACCCCCGAAGAAAGAGTGCGAGAGCTGTACCCAGCCTTTGATGCCGACAGTTCGGTGGCGTGCTTTGTGACCTATCTCGACCTCGCCGACCCCCTTAAGAAGACCGAGAACGTCATTCTCTTTACCCGCAAGGAGCTGATCGCTTGGCGCGACGGCAGGGAAGCGGTGAGAGAGGCGATGGAGAACCTTGCGCGCGTATCCTTAGGTCGTGGCGTGGGGTGCTGCTGGGTGGAATACACCCGTAAGAGTGACGGCGAGACCATTCTTTTGGCGCTTGCCGACAACGCGCAACAAAACCGACTTGGCAAGGCTGTCAAGCGCATCAACCGCTTTTTGCGCCAAGGCGTGATCATGCAAGAGGAAGGCGACAGCGACACCGAGGGCAAGATCTGCCCCAAGTGCCAAAAGCCCTATCCGCGCGGCTCTCACGTCTGCCCTCATTGTGCATCCAAATCGCGCGCCATTCGCCGCCTTTTGGGCATGGCAAGTGCCGAGTGGTGGCGCATCGCGCTCTCCGTCCTGCTCTTTTTTGCAAGCACAGGCGTGAGTATCCTGATCCCCATGATCAACCGCGATATGGTTGACCTGTATATTCAAAATACCGAAGCCGAAGCTACAACGGCGTTTCTGCTCGGCTTTCTCGGCGTCGTTCTGTCGCTCTTGCTTGCCAACGTTTTGCGCCGCGTGATCGCAATGGCGCGCGGACACCTGTTGGCAGTTGCCGGCAATAACCTCGTTCTGCGCCTGCGCGATATGGTGTTCCGCAAAATTCAGGAGCTTTCCATCGCTAAAATTTCCGCTCGCACGTCGGGCGACCTGATGAAGCACGTCAACGGTGACACGCAAGAAATCAAGCGCTTTCTTGTCGACCACGTTCCCAACATGATCGAGCAGGTGCTCCTGCTTGTGGGCATCTCGGCTTTGATGTTTGGATATGACCCGTTGATGGCGGCGCTCATCCTCATCCCCATGCCGCTGGTGGCGCTTTGCTTCCGCCTTTTCTGGCGCTTTATGCACTCCATGTTCCGCAAGCGCTGGAACGTCAATTCGCAGGGCAGTGCGGTTCTGCACGATATCTTCTCGGGCATTCGCGTAGTCAAATCCTACGGTATGGAAAAAAGGGAAGAAGCGCGCTTTGTGGGCATTGCCGCACAGGAGAAGGACCTGCAATTGCGCATCGAGCGCTTTTGGGCAGTCCTGATGCCCATTCTGCAATTTTTCATGGGCTTTGGTGAGTTCGTTCTGCTTTACTACGTTGGCACGCAAATGCTGGCAGGCAAAATGACGGCTGGCGAAATGTCGCAGTTCTCGTCCTATACGTCCATGATCTTTGGCCCCTTGATGGCACTCATGCGCTTCCCGCGTATGTTTATGCACATGATGGTGTCGCTCACGCGCGTGTATGACATCATTGACGAAAACGTTGACGTCGCCGATGGACACGAGCAAGACCTTGCACGCATTGACGGCTACATCGATATCAACCACATTTCCTTCGGTTACAACGAGGGCGAGGAGGTTCTCTCTGACGTTGACCTGCACGTAAAACCAGGCGAATTTATCGGACTTGTGGGGCGTTCGGGCGTGGGAAAGTCCACGCTGATCAATCTTGTGATGCGCATGTATGACGTGGAAGAGGGCTCGATCTGCATCGACGGTGTGGACGTGCGCAATATTTCGCAGGAGTCTTTGCGCCGACAAATGGGCGTGGTACTCCAGGAGACCTTCCTCTTTACGGGCTCCATCTGGCAAAACCTGACCTACGCCAAGCCAAATGCTTCGCGCGAGGAGGTCATTCAAGCAGCAAAGATGGCGGGCGCGCATGAGTTCATCGTCCGTCTGCCCGATGGCTACAATACTTATGTGGGCGAGCGAGGACACACCCTCTCAGGCGGTGAGCGGCAACGCATTGCCATTGCACGCGCGCTGCTCCATGATCCGCGCATCCTCATCCTTGATGAAGCCACCTCGGCGCTCGATACGCAGACCGAAAAGCTGATTCAGGATGCCTTGGCATCCCTCTCATCGGGTAGAACCACCATCGCCATCGCACACCGACTCTCCACGCTCCGCAACGCCACGCGCTTGGTGGTGCTTGACGAAGGACGTGTTGCCGAGGTTGGCACGCACGATGAGCTGATGGCAAAAGAGGGCATCTACTACGGCCTCGTTATGGCACAGCGAGAGATGACAAAAATGAGCTAATTCTTTGGTAGATACAGATCGCAATTATGGCTTTTTCGTGCTATAATCTATAGGATAAATTGAGAAAAGGGAGAGATGAGAATGATCCTTTTATACATCCTTTTGGCAATCGTTTTTGTGGTGCTTGTCACCTCGCTCGTTTGCTTTTTCAAAATCTTTTACAGCCCACGCAAAAAGTGGCCCGAGTATCCCGTGCCCACGGGCGAGATCTATCAGCCGCACCACGAGCAAATGATCAAATGGATCAAGGAAGCGCGGGAGTTGCCGCACACCGAGGTGAGCATCCGCTCCTTTGACGGACTCAAGCTTTGCGGCACGTACTATGAATTTCAAAAAGGCGCGCCCATCGATGTCCTCTTTCATGGCTACCACGGCTGCGCCGAGCAGGATCTTTCAGGCGGCATTTACCGTTGCCAACGGCTCGGTCACAACGTGCTCGTCGTCGACCACCGCGGAGCGGGCAAGAGCGAGGGACGTGTGGTCACCTTCGGCATCAATGAGAGCCGCGATGCCGCCGCTTGGGTGCAATACGTTGTTGAGAATATCGACCCCAACGCCAAAATTCTCTTGGGCGGCATTTCCATGGGCGCGGCAACCGTTATGATGGCATCGGCTATGGAGCTCCCCCAAAACGTTGTGGGAACGGTTGCCGACTGCGGCTATACCTCGGCAAAGGACATTATCAAAAAGGTCATCCGCGAGATGCATCTGCCTGCCGACCTGCTCTATCCCTTCGTGCGCCTTGGCGCGCGACTCTTTGGCGGCTTCGATCCCGATGAAAATTCACCCATCGCGTCCATGCCGAATTGCCGCGTGCCCGT
>JAZNYU010000183.1:0-13310 GCA_045594605.1 Eubacteriales bacterium | reverse complement strand
GCCGATCAGAGCGCAAACGGTACCGGTGATCATGTAACCGGTGGAGTTTCTGTCGCCAAACATACCGATGATAACGGGACCAACCATACCGGGGATCATGTTACCGATCATAGAGCCAACGCCGCGAGCGGAAGAAAGCGATGCGCGCTCGGAGTCGTTTGTGGACATTGCGGAGAGAAGCGAGCCCATGGGAATGTTGAACATCGTGTAGGAAGCTTCGTAAAGGATCTTGAACGCAAACAGAGCTACGATAGTTGCAATGCCGTCGCAGAAGGTAGGCACTGTCCAAAGTGCGATCGCCGTGATCGCCAAAAGGGGAGTGGAGCGGAGAATCCAAGGACGGAACTTGCCGTTCTTGTTTTGATGCTTTGCAAATACCTTATCCATCAAAGCACCCATCATCGGGTCGTTGATAGCGTCCCAGATCGTCCAGATGAGAACGAGAGTACCCATCAGAACGGGGTCAATGCCCAAAACGTTGGTGCAGTACATCGAAAAGATGCTTGCCATTAGCGCAAAGGTCATGCAGCCGCCAAAGTCACCGAACATATAACCAAACCAATGCTTGGTGGTCAGTCCGCCGGCGGCGAGTTTTTGTTTTCTTTTCATTGTCGTTTTTCCTCCAAAAGTAAATTTGTTTTTTTATTACATTCCGTAGAAGATCCACAGATAAATGTAAGCAGGAATGATGGCTGCAAGCGTGAAGGGGATGCCGATGCGGAAGAAGTCCTTGTTCTTGACCTCGTATCCTTCCTTGCGCAAAATGCCAATGCCCGTGATGTTGGCAGAAGCACCGATGGGGGTGCAGTTGCCGCCAAGGGTCGCGCCCGACAAAAGTCCAAAATAGAGGACGGTGGGGTCAATGCCAAGGGCTGCGGCAAGTCCCGTAATAACGGGGAGCATGGTTGCAACGTAGGGGATGTTATCAATAAATGCAGAAATGAGCACAGATGCCCAAACGATGACGGTGTAAAGAACGAATACGTTACCGCCGCCAAGCTTTGCAAGCAGTCCTGCGGCTGCATCGATCACGCCCATGTTCGTAATACCGCCGATCATCAAGAAGAGACCGAGCAAAAGTCCAATGGTCTCAAAGTCGATCGCCTTGAGGGGCTCGAGGATGGATTCCTTATTCTTGTTTTTGATAAAGTTGTAGATCAAGCCCACAACCAGCAAGGTCATGCAGATCAAGCCGTTTGTAATGGCGGGTTTGTTTGGAATAAAGGAGGCAAGGATCAAAAGCACGACCGTTCCGCACAAGAAAACGGTGGGGACGTAGTCGGTAACGGGGGTAAGGGATTGTGTTTTTCCGATTTTCCCTTTTTCGCGGCGGAATATCCATGCCAAAATGATAGCCGAAACAAGCGCACCAAGCTCAACCGCAAAAAAGATGCCGGGCTTGCCTTGATACCAGAAGAAATCAAGAAAACTCATGTCGGCATAGGAACCGAGCATAATGGCGGTGGTGTCGCCAACCAGCGTGGCCGCCCCCTGCAGATTGGAGGAAACGGCAATGCCGATAATAAAGGGAACGGGATTGGTGTTCAACTTTTTGCAAATTTCAAGAGCTACGGGAGCAATCATCAAAACGGTTGCTACGTTGTCCACAAAAGCAGAGATCACACCTGCAAAAAGTGCAAGCGCAACGGCTGCCATTTGCACGTTGGGGACCTTTACCATAATCATGTCGGCAAGGCGTGCAGGCATTTTACTGTCGATAAAGAGCTGAACAAGCCCCATTGTGCCGGCAATCATCAAAAGGACGTTGAAGTCAATGGCGCCAAAGAGCTCGCTCAAAGGGAGCATACCGGTCACAATAAAAATGAGTGCCGATCCAAGTGCGATGTAGGGGCGGTATTTACTGAATGTCAGCATACCAATGTAGGTTACGGCAAACAGAATGATAGCCCAAATCATGTGTTACAATTCTCCTTTTTCTTTTATTGGGACAAAATTCAACAAATATATAATACCATATCTTCTTCAAAAAGTCAAGCATCAAGTATACAAAAACAAAAAGCCTGCCGAGGGCAGGGGAGAAAAGAGGAATAAGATGTTTAAAAAGGAGAGGCTTTTTTTCTGCGCGAAAAGGAGACAAAATAATTCGATGCAGAAGGCGTAGTCTTGTTCTGCGCGAATTGCAAAAAAAGAAGTGACCCTTGAATGTTGGTTGTAAGCCCACACCCAAGGGTCACTTCTCACAGTTCTTGGTATCTAACATCTTTTGTTATCCTCTCTTTCATCAGTCTACCCGTCATCCGTTTTCGTCATATCCCAAAACACAATCATCTTTTTTCTCTAACGAGAATACCCTTTGTTTTCGTATGTGCCGTCAGGTTGAGGGGCGAAGCCTTGGACGTTTTTCATTGGTGATTTTGGAACGGATCTTCTACCTCGGTAATCTTTCTCATTACCTTTATCTATATGTTGCGTAACACCGCCGTGTTTTTCTGTGCTCGCTTTGCACAGACACCGGTTCCGCGAACCGTCTCTTTACCGTTCTCAGTTTTGAATAATCACCGAATGAGAAAGTCCCCGATTTAATATTTCATCGGACCGTCCTCCTTTTGGTTGGTGACTTTATTATAGCACATTTTTTCGCCCCCGTCAATATGGCAAATTGTAAGAAATGTGCATTTAATTTTTGTAGAAAAAGCAGAAATTGTAATAAATAACCAATTTCCTCTTTACAAAAGGGAAGAAGTGTGCTATACTAAATAATGGTGGGCTTGACGGCACCTGCTTTTTGGCGGGTGCTGCCTTTTTTATTGTCGAAAAGCAGAATATAAAAATATAGAAAAACCTCTTGATTTTTTTGGGAGAGTATGCTATAATAAAAACGGACCTGTTATTTTTTTAACAAAGACAAATTGACAATAGAAAAGGAGAAAAGAAAAATGGCAAGATTTGTACTTAACGAAACCAGCTATCACGGCAAAGGCGCGATCAATGAAATCGCTCCCGAAATCCAAGCAAGAGGCTTCCAAAAAGCATTCGTATGCTCCGACCCCGATCTGATCAAGTTTGGCGTTACCAAAAAGGTAACCGACGTTCTGGATGCCGCAGGCATCAAATACGATATCTTCAGCGATATCAAGCCCAACCCCACCATTGAAAACGTTCAAAACGGCGTTGCAGCATTCAAGGCAAGCGGTGCAGACTGCATCGTTGCCATTGGCGGCGGCTCCTCTATGGACACTGCAAAGGCGATCGGTATCATCATCGAGAATCCCGAGTTCGCAGACGTGCGCAGCCTTGAGGGCGTTGCTCCCACAAAAAATAAGTGCACCCCCATCATCGCCGTTCCCACCACTGCAGGTACTGCCGCAGAGGTAACCATCAACTACGTTATCACCGATGCAGAGAAGAACCGCAAGATGGTATGCGTTGACGTTCACGACATTCCCGTTGTTGCAGTTGTTGACCCCGATATGATGGCGGCTATGCCCAAGGGACTCACCGCCGCTACCGGTATGGATGCACTTACCCACGCAATCGAGGGTTATATTACCAAGGGTGCTTGGGAAATGAGCGATATGTTCCACATCAAGGCGATCGAGCTGATTGCAAAGAGCCTGCGCGGTGCAGTTGCAAACACCGACGAGGGCCGAGAAGGTATGGCACTCGGTCAATACATTGCAGGCATGGGCTTCTCTAACGTAGG
The DNA here is from genome assembly GCA_045594605.1 of Eubacteriales bacterium. Taxonomy (GTDB): domain Bacteria; phylum Bacillota; class Clostridia; order Oscillospirales; family CAG-272; genus UMGS1865. The sequence goes on along the minus strand of JAZNYU010000183.1, from coordinate 9,646 downwards.
TCTTGGCATCGTTCACTCGATGGCTCACCCCCTGGGCGCAGTTTACGATACCCCTCACGGTGTTGCAAACGCAATCATCCTGCCCACCGTTATGGAATACAACGCTCCCGCAACCGGTGAAAAGTATAGAGACATCGCAGTTGCTATGGGCGTTCAAGGCGTAGCAGATATGACCATTGAAGAAGCACGCGCAGCAGCCATCAATGCCGTTAAGCAGCTTTCCCTCGACGTAGGCATTCCTGCAGACCTGAAGGAGATCGTAAAGGCAGAGGACCTCGACTTTTTGTCCGAGTCCGCTTATGCCGATGCTTGCCGTCCCGGTAACCCCCGTGAGACCAGCGTAGAAGAGATCAAAGAGCTCTACCTCAAGCTGATGTAATTCAACCGCACAAAAAACAAGGACGGGCGACCTCGGTCGCCCGTCCTTGTTCTACAACTTTCTCGCGAGAGCCAAAGCAAGCGTACCGCTTGCGCCGACTGTCTGTTGGTAAAGTTGGAAATCTATCCGGTTATATTCGTGCGAAAGTTTTTGGGAAGGGGTGTGGGGGAACCCTTTTCTCAAAAAGGGTTCCCCCACAATTTATCCCTTACAACTCAATTATTCTCTCACACAGCTCCTCATAAGAGATGCCGGCGGCGGCAGCTGCTTGAGGGAGCAGACTCAGGGGTGTCATGCCGGGCAGGGTGTTGGCTTCCAGACACCAGACCTTGCCGGTCTCGTCCATGATGTAGTCAAAGCGTGCGTATCCGCGCAGGCGGAGCGCTTCAAATCCGCGCCGGGTTGCCTCGGCGGCTTTTTTTGCCACGCGGGGAGGAATCTCGGCAGGGCAGACCTCGCGGGTGTTGCCTTGATATTTGTTTTTATAATCGTAAAAGCCCTCGTTGGGGATGATCTCCACAATGGGGAGCGTTTCGCCGTCCAGAATACCAACGGTCAGCTCGCGACCGCTGATCTTCTTTTCTGCAAGCACGCGGTCGCCCCAAGGAGCGGCAGCGGCAAGAGCGGCATCAAGCTCGTTTTCGTCCTCAACAATGGTAACGCCTACGCTGGAGCCGCAGCTTGTGGGCTTGATCACGCAGGGCAGCCCGACTTTTTCAAGAATGGTCGCGCGACTTCCGGGGAGCGTGGGGTCAACGTATACCCAGTCGGGGGTGCGCACACCCGCATCGCGCAAAAGGCGCTTGGCAAGGTCTTTGTCCATTGCCAACAGAGAGCCGACGTAGCCCGAGCCCGTGTAGTGAATGCCGTAGTTATCGAGGGTGGCTTGCAATTGACCGTTCTCTCCCATCGCTCCGTGCAGAGCAAGAAAAACGCGGTCCGCCATGCGGCAGAGCCACAGGACGTTGGGGCCGATCAGGCTTTCGGAGTTCCCGTTTTCTGCTTTTAATTTTTGCAGGTCGGGGATCTCCTCACTGATGGTGTGCGAATAGGTCGCCTCGGTTTGAAAGAGGGAAAAAGGATTGCGCGGCAGCTCGCGAATGCCGCAGTAAACGTCCAAAAGAAGAACGCTGTGTCCGTTTTTGATCAGGGCGTTGGCAATGAGACTGCCCGAGGTGAGAGACACCTCGCGCTCAGGGGAGTAGCCGCCCGCAAGTACAACGATGTTCAAAGTAAAGAGCTCCTTTCGTCAAAGGGGATGTTGGAAAGATAAACCACGCGGTCGCGACCGCCAAGGTCGCGAATGACGTGTACGTGTGCAAAATGATGCGCTTTTCCAAGCGAGATGAGGTCCTCTGCCTGGTCAAAGCCGATTTCAAAAAGGATGAATCCGTCCTTTTTTAAAAGAGGGCCGTGATGTGCAAGGATCGCGCGATAAAAGAGAAGCCCATCCTCACCGCCATCCAACGCCGCAAGAGGCTCCCGATGCACCTCGGGGGAGAGCGCGGCGATGTCCTTTGTGGGAATGTAGGGGGGATTGGAAAGGATCGCGTCAAGGGGTGCTTTCTCAATAAGCTCCGAGACAGGGGCAAGCACGTCGCCCAAAATCCCTTCAAAGCGTGTATCAACACGATTTTTGGTAGCGTTACGCTCGGCAAGAGAGAGTGTGGCAGGGAACTTTTCAAGAGCGACACCAAAGGTGTCGGGGCGTTCGGCAAGCGTGGAGACGGCAATGCAGCCGCTACCCGTGCAAAGGTCGGCAAAACGCGCGCCCATCGGTAAGAGGCGGATCGCCGCATCTACTAAAATTTCGGTGTCGGAGCGCGGAATGAGACAGTCGGAGTTGACCTCAAAGGTCTGGCGGTAAAACTCCCACTCGCCCAAAATGTATTGCAAAGGCTCGTGAGAGAGGCGGCGGCGAATGGCATCCGCAAGCGCGGCATTTTCATAGTCGCGGTCGGGGGCGGCACGCAAAAGGGAAGGAGAAACGGCGCAAAAATGCTCCATCAAGCACAAAGCGTCCCACTCGGCGTCTTCCATTTTAGCATCTCTCAAAATGCCGCAAAGCTGACGGTAGGTCATGGTTTTCTCCTCTCTTTTTCATTTATCCTATATCATATTATCACAGAATGGCAAAAAAAGAAATAGATTTTTCAAAAAAATAAAATTTTTTTTCGCAAAGGGCTTGATTTTTTCAAAAAATATGGTATACTCTTTATAGTACGAGTTTATTCGTGGCAATGTGCCATAATTTGTGGAGGTAATAATATGGAAAACCAAAACGCAAAAAGAGGTAGCAAAATTTTAAAGATTTTGGGCATTCTGCTTGCCATCGGCGCAGTATGCTATATCTGTGTAAAGCTTTATAGAAAGTTCTTCCCCAAGGAGCAACCCGCTCTTGAGGGTGAGGCTGCTGATCTTGAGGCTGTTGAAGCACCCGTAGAGGAAGCTACAGCACCTGAGGCGGAGGCAGAGACCTTTGAGGTTCCCGCAGAGGCAGTTATCGCCAATGCAGATCAAATGGAAGCGTAAAATTTGATTTCTTACATCCGAAAACGGCTTTCCGTACAAGAGGAAGGCCGTTTTCTTGTCTTGACGAAAGGAAATAGGATATGGCAAATTACAGAAGAGGACGCATCAACGAAGAGATGCAAAAGGAGCTGACGATGATCTTGCGCCGCGTAAAGGACCCCCGCGTAAGCGAGGCTTTTATCAGCGTGACCTCGGCAGACTGCACCCCCGACCTCAAATATGCAAAAATCTATTATTCGGTTATGGGTGGCGACAAAAAAGAGGTTGCCAAGGGTCTTAAGGCAGCCACGGGCTTTATTCGCCGCGAGCTGGCAAGATCGCTCAATCTGCGCATCACACCCGAGCTGACCTTTGTTGCCGATGACTCGGTAGCCTACGGTGCGCATATCGCATCCATTCTCAACACTCTGGATATCAAGCCCGAAGAGGACGAGGAAGAAGACGAGGAAGTATGAGCGAATTTTTGAACGATCTGGATGAGCTGATCGCGCTTTTGGAGTCTCCCACCGACACACTCATCCTTTTTCACCGCAATCCCGATGCCGATGCCGTTGGCTCGGCATTTGCCCTTAGCAACGTGCTCGAGCAGCTCGGCTCGCCCACGCGTTGCGTTTGTCAGGACGAAGTTCCTGCCAATCTGCAATTCTTGATGAACGGCACCCAGGAGAGCGTTCTTGCCGATGCGGTGCTTGCCGATTTTGAGCCTGTACGCATTATCTCCGTCGATACGGCATCCCGCGCACAAATGGGAACGCTTGCCGACCTTTTCGGCGAGAGTGTAGACGTGATGATCGATCACCACGAACAGGACGATCCCTATGGCGCACAGTGTTACATCCGCCCAAGCGCGGCAGCCACGGGCGAGATCCTTTTTGACTTGATCAAACGCCTCGCGGAGGAGGAGCGCATTACCATTGACGAGGCAATGTGCATCGATCTTTATGCCGCTATCAGTGGGGATACGGGATGCTTCCGCTATTCCAACGTCACCCCCAAAACGCATATCCGCGCCGCCGAGCTTGTGGCAAGCGGCATCGACTGTGCTGACATCAACCGCCGTTTGTTTGAAAACAAAAGTCTGGAGCGTCTGCGTGCACAGTCGGCGGCGATCTCCAATATGGAGCTGTTTGCCGACGGTAAGATCGCAGTCGTGACCTTCCCGTATGCGCTCAAGGCAGCACTGGGACTGAGCGATGCAGACTTGGATGCGTTGGTCGATATTCCGCGCTCGCTTTCGGGCGTTGAGGTCGCGCTTTGCATCCGTCAACCGCTCCCCGAGGGCAAATTCCGCGTATCCTGCCGCTCCAACGGTGCGTATGACGTTGCCGCGCTCTGCCGCAAATTTGACGGCGGCGGACACGCACGTGCCGCAGGATGCACCTTGACGGCACTCGATATTGGCGATGCCATGCACCGCATCGTTTCGACGATCCATTTTGAATAATACGACCGATGAATAAAACCCCTCCTTTTTGGGCAATGCTTACAGTGCACAAACCAAAAAGGAGGTTTTTTATGTTTTACAAAAAAATACTTACGCTGTCAATCGTCGCGGCATTGCTTCTGCTTGTGATCGGGCTCTTGCCCGTGCATGGGGAAGAGGAGATCTACGATAAGGTCGTGCGCCTGCACGTGCTCGCTAACTCGGACGACGAGGAAGATCAGGCAGTCAAATTGGCGGTCAGAGATGCCATTCTCGGCGTTACCGTTCCTCTTTTGCAGGACTGCACCACAAAAGAGGAAGCCGTTGTGCGCTTGGAAGAAAATCGCGCGCTTCTGACCAAAACGGCGCAAGAGGTCCTGCAAAAAGAGGGATTTGACGATACCGTCCACATAGAAATGGGGCTTGAGACCTATCCCACACGCAGCTATGACAGTCTCTGCTTTCCCGCAGGGGAGTATATCTCCATGCGCGTCAGCCTTGGCAAGGGAGAGGGGCAGAATTGGTGGTGTTGCCTCTTTCCGCCCCTTTGCCTCGGTGCGGCGACCGTAAACGAGGAGGTGGCAGAGGACGCCTGTATTTCGGTTGGATTTACCCCAACGCAATACAAGATCATCACCGAAAGTGACAAGCCCGTCTATCGGGCAAGGTTTAAAATTTTGGAGCTTTTGGGGCAATAAAAGAAAAAGCGAGAAAGGAGTTTTTTTGCTCTTTTCTCGCTTTCCGCGCGCGTGCGCGCGCACGTGCGCGCGAATTTTAGGCAAAATACTTGACAAATCATCTATTTTATGGTAGAATAATATATCTATGTAAAGGGGATTTTTATGGAACAGCAACAGATCTCTCGCATCGTTGAGGAGCAACGAGCTTTTTTTGAGAGCGGAAAAACGCTCCCCGTAGCCTATCGAAAGAAGGCGCTGACCGCTCTGCGTACCGCTATTCTTGCGCGTGAGGCGGATATTGAAGCAGCCCTTTTTCAAGACCTCGGCAAGTCGGATTTTGAAGGATATATGTGCGAGGTTGGAATGGCGCTGGATGAGATCAGCTACATGCTGGGGCATATCGACTGCTTTGCAAAAGAGAAGCGCGTGCACACGCCGCTGGCGCAGTTTGCCTCGCGCAGCTACGTCAAGCCCTCGCCCTATGGCGTTGCCCTGATCATGAGTCCGTGGAACTATCCCTTCTTGCTTACCGTCGATCCTTTGATCGATGCGCTTGCGGCAGGCAACACCGCCGTCCTCAAGCCGGGGGCTTATGCACCCGCTACGGCAAGCATCATCAAGGAGCTGATCGAGAGCACCTTTCCGCGCGAATACGTAGCAGTCGTTACGGGCGGAAGAGTGGAGAACGCCTGCCTGCTCGATCAAAAATTTGATTATATTTTCTTTACGGGTAGCAAAACCGTAGGCAAAGAGGTTATGAAAAAAGCTGCCGAGCACCTCACCCCCGTCACCCTGGAGCTGGGCGGAAAAAGCCCCTGCATTGTGGATGAAACTGCCGACCTTGCCCTTGCCGCCCGCCGCATTGCCTTTGGCAAATACCTCAACTGCGGGCAGACCTGTGTTGCTCCCGATTACGTGCTCTGCCACGCATCCGTGCGTGACCGCTTTGCAGAGCTTTTAAAGAATGAGATCGTCCGTCAGTTTGGCGCGGATCCGCTCCAAAATTCCGACTATGGACACATCATCAACCAAAAGCATTTTGAACGCATCCTCTCTTTGATCGATTCCCAAAAGGTCATTCACGGGGGAGGTTCCAATGCCGAAGCCTTACAGATCGAGCCGACGGTTATGACCAACGTGACTTGGCAGGATGCCGTTATGGGGGAGGAGATCTTTGGTCCCGTGCTTCCCGTGCTCACCTTCGAGAGCATTGACGAGGTCATCCAAACCGTCAATTCCTATGACAGTCCATTGGCGCTCTATCTCTTTTCTTCCTGCAAAAGGACCGTGCGCCGCATCACTGCCGAATGCCATTTTGGCGGCGGATGTGTCAACGACGTGATCATCCATCTCGCCACCGCACATATGGGCTTTGGCGGAGTGGGGGAGAGCGGTATGGGCTCTTACCACGGCAAGGCGGGATTTGACACCTTTTCGCACTACAAGAGCATTGTAGATAAGAAGACCTGGATCGATCTGCCCATGCGCTATCAGCCTTATAACCGTTCACTGTACGCAAAGCTGTTGCGCCTGTTTTTGAAATAATCGACAAGATAAATAACGAAACCAAAAAAGGAGAAAACTATGAGAGATTACGTTATTTTTACCGACTCCGCTTGTGATATCAAGCCCGAGCTGCTCGCCGAATGGGGCGTGCCTTACCGCTGCCTGACCTTCCGCTTTGACGGAGAAGAAAAAGAATATTCCAACGACGATATGTCCGTTGCTGAATTTTATAACAAAATGAGAGCGGGCGGCGTTGCCAAAACGGCTGCCGTTAACGCCGAGGCGTTTGCAGAACTGTTTGAGGAAGAAGCGCTCAAAAAGGGCAAAGACGTGCTTTACGTCGGCTTTTCGTCAGGTCTTAGCACCACCTACAACTCTGCGCGCATCGCATCCCTCGAGCTTAAGGAAAAGTATCCCGAGGCAAAGATCGTCGTTGTCGATACCCTTGCTGCATCTGCCGGTGAAGGTCTGATGCTTTATTTGACCGTTGAGCAAAAGAAGAACGGTGCCACCATTGAAGAAGCCGAAGCCTTTGTGCGCGACCTGATCGGACGTATGGGCATTTGGTTCACCGTTGACGATCTTGTTTACCTCAAGAGAGGCGGACGCGTCAGCCCCACCGCGGCATTCGTCGGCAATCTGCTGGGCATCAAGCCCGTGCTTTATATGGACAATGAGGGTCACCTCATCCCCGTATCTAAGGTGCGTGGCAGAAGAACCTCGATCGTGGCAATGGCAGATAAGTACACCGAAAAAGCAGTTGACAAAGAGAACGGCACCGTGTTTATTTCCCACGGTGACTGCCTTGCCGATGCACAGCTGCTTGCAGATATGCTCAAAGAGAGACATGGCGTCAAGGTGAAGATCATCACCGACGTCGGCCCCGTTATCGGCGCCCATTCCGGCCCCGGCACCATCGCACTCTTCTTTGTTGCCGATGCAAGATAAGAATGGCGCATTTGCGCTATCAACCACTACAAGGAGATTAACCCATGGCAGAAGATAAGAAAAAAGCAACGCCCCAAGCGTCTTCCAAACCTGCGACAAAGCCTGTTCAAAAGGCAGGAGCAAAGCCTGTCCAAAAGACAGGCGCAAAGCCTGCAAAAAAGCAGACGCTGATCCCCGAGGACGTAGCAAAAATCGCGGCATCCACCGCTAAAAAGGCCGCCACAACGGTCCGCAAAGCGGCAAAGACCAGCGTACATCAAACGGCCGTAGCCATCATCAAGGTGCAGGATGCTACCAAGAAGATGCAGGATCAAAAAAAGGCCGAGCGTGCCGCTGCCGCGAAAAATCCCAATGCAAAAAAGAAGACGACTTGGGAAGACATCAAGGTAATGGGAGGCAATTTACTTTCCAAAATGGCAAAGGGTGGAGCGATGCAATTGCGCTCCAATGCCGAGGAAGTTAACAAACTCAACGTTTTCCCCGTTCCCGACGGAGATACGGGTGACAATATGCGTATGACCATCGAGAGCGGTGTTGCCGCAATCGAAAACCTCGAGTCCGACAACCTGGCGGACGTTATGAAGGCATTCTCACACGGCATGCTTCTTGGTGCTCGCGGCAACTCGGGCGTAATCCTGTCGCAGTTCTTTGCAGGCACTGCAAAGGGCATTGAGGGGGTTGACCAAGCCGATCCCGCCGTTTTTGGACGCGCTCTGCAAAGAGGTGTAGAGCAAGCCTATACGTCGGTTATGACACCCACCGAGGGCACCATCCTCACCGTTGCGCGCGAGGCTGTTGAATATGCCGTTTCCCGCATCACTCCCGATAGCACCATTCAAACGCTCTTTAGCGATCTCGTAAACGAGATGCATGCATCCCTTGAGCGCACCCCCGAAATTCTTTCGGTTCTGCGCGAGGCAGGCGTTGTCGATAGCGGCGGAGCAGGACTGTTCTATATCATGGACGGCTTCAACCGCGTTCTCAACGGCGAGGAGATCTTGGGCGAGGAGCAAATGGCGCAGCTGGCTGCAAAAAAGAAGCCCGCCGCCGCACAAGAGCCCGACCTCGACGGTTTTGGCCCCGATAGCGTTATGACCTACGGCTACTGCACCGAGCTTTTGGTTCGCCTGCAGAACTCCAAAATCAATATTGCTACCTTTGATGTTGAGGAACTCAAGGCGTTCCTTGCTACCGTTGGCGACTCTATCGTTGCCTTCCAAACCGATAGCATTGTCAAAATTCACGTGCACACCCTCACTCCCGAAAAGGTCCTCGGCCATTGCCGCACCTTTGGTGAGTTTTTGAAGGTGAAGATCGAAAATATGTCTCTCCAACACAGCTCAACTGTGGAAGGGGATAAGACAGAAGCTCCTGCTCCTCAAAAAGCAGAGCAAGCCGCACCTGCCGCACCTGCAGCACCCACCAAAAAGTATGGCGTGGTTGCCGTTTGCACAGGCCCCGGCATTGAGCAGCTCTACCGCGACTTTGGCACCGACGAGGTCGTCGAGGGGGGACAGACACAGAATCCCTCTACCAACGATTTTCTCGATGCGTTTGCCAAGGTAAGTGCCGAGCATATCTTTGTTTTCCCCAACAACGGCAACATCTTTATGGCGGCACAGCAGGCAGCTGACATCTATACGGCAGCCAAAATTCACGTCATCCCCAGCAAAAATATTGGCTCGGGCTACGTGGCGCTCTCCTCGGCAAACTTCGACCTCGATGATGCCGATGCGATTGCAAGCGAGATGACCGAAGCCCTCGGCCGCGTGACCGCGGGATACGTCTCTCCCTCTATCCGCGATGCCGAGATCAACGGCGTGACTATCAAAAACGGTGACACCATCGGCATTATCGGCAAGGAGATCGTTCTCTCTAACCCCGATCAGCACGCCGCTGCTCTGGAGCTTACCGGCAAGATCCTTGAGGGTGACAAGTTTATGCTCACCGTCTTCTGCGGTAAGGACGCAACACCCGATCAGCAATCCGCGCTTCAAGCCGACATCCAAAAAAACTACCCCGCCATCGAGGTCTATTTTATCGACGGCGGTCAGGATATCTATCCGTTTATTTTCGTAGCGGAATAGTTTGTAAATGATTGCGGGAAAACCTTTTTTAGAAAAAAGGTTTTCCCGTACCCTTTCCAAAAAACTCTCTAACAAAAAATAAAGAAAAGGG
>JAZNYU010000182.1:0-18201 GCA_045594605.1 Eubacteriales bacterium | reverse complement strand
TCCAAGCATTATTCCGTCCATAAGCTCCGCCACACCGCCGCAACGCTTATGTATCAGTCGGGCAACGTTGACGTGCGCGTGCTCAAGGAAATTCTCGGTCACGAGCAGCTCAATACAACGCAGATCTATACGCACGTTTCCAATGCCGACATCGAAAAAGCAATGGCTCAAAACCCATTGGCAAACACAAAATCGAAGAAATAAAGAATAAAGCCGCCTCGTGCATGAGGCGGCTTTTTGTTATGCGGTTTGCTTCTTTTCGGTCTTTTTAAGAATCAAATCCATTGAATACAACACGAGAACAAACGCTATACACAAATACACAAACAGGTTGCCAATGCGCGTATAGAGCGTGGTGTGGGTGCACATTTCTACCTCGCTCATGGCAATCCCCTTTGTCTCGGGGGCGAGCCAAGCCTTGTGCTCGCCATGCTCGGTGATGATAGAAGAAATGCCCGTGTTCCCCGCGCGAACGAGATAGCGACCGCTCTCAATGGCGCGCAGCATTGCTTGTGTTTCGTTTTGATAGGTCTCAACCGAAGTTGAGAACCACCAGGAATCGTTGCTCGGGAGCAACATCAAATTTGCTCCGTCCTTGGCACTTGCGCGTGTCAATTCTTCATAAATGGAGTCAAAGCAGATCAGTCCGCCAAGCTTGCCCCATTCGGTTTCGAAGAGCGCGGTCTCCGTTCCGGGATAGAGGTCCTCGTCCAGGGCCGAAAGCTCAGTAAGGGGTGGAATGAGTGTCATAAACACCTCTCGCATCGGCAAGTACTCTCCAAACGGCACAAGGTGGCGCTTGTGATAAAGAGTATCTGAAAATTCACCATCGGGCGTGACCATATAAAGCGTGTTATAGCCTTTTCCGCCCTCGCCGTCATAGAGCGCGCCGACAATCAGCGTCACGTCGCACTCGTCGGCAAGATCGGTGACAAAATTCTTCAAAAGAGAGTATCGGTTCATGCGGTAAGGAAAGATGCTTTCGGGCCAAACGACGATCTCGGCGCCTGCATCCACAGCTTCTTTTGTCATCTCGCCGTAAACGCGCATCAATTCTTTAATAGCACTTCCCTTTGCATCCATATCCACGTTGCCCTGAATTGCCGCAACCCGAACGGTGATGCGTTCCTCATCCTTTTTGTTCATCAATCCAACGCCCAAAAGGATGTTGGAAGAAAGGATCAAGACTGCCATACCTGCCGCAAGGATCGCCTTTGCCTTGGTACGGTAGTTGAGAATGGCATACGCCAACAGTCCGTTGACAAGAAGGATCAAAAAGCTGACAAAATAGGAGCCGAGGAGCGATGCGGACTGCAAAACAGGAAGATATTCGCTCTGCCCGATGCAAAGACGTCCCCACGGAACGCCCGTCCACCCAAAGGTGCTCGACCACTCAAACACGGCCCACAAAGCCGAGAGTGTGATGGGGCGCAGGATGGGGGTACGCTCAAAAATACCTCGCTTTTCCAAAAGCTTGAAAACAACGAACATCAGACCACCGGGCAAGGCTTGAAGAATGGAAAGGCCAAACCATCCCGCGATCACAACGACCACCGAGGATGCCTCGTCCAAGCCTGCAAAATCCAGCGGATAAAGGCTTAAAAACCAATGGTAAATAACAAAATAATAAACAAAGACTGTTAAAAAGCCGACCCAATAGGTGCGCCAAAGGCTCTTTTTGGAGTCTGCGCAATAGGCGAATGCCCCAAGAAAGAAGGGCGTGAGCGTGATCCACTCCAAAAAGCCGACCTTGGGAAAGATCAACGTCAATGCAGTCAGTGCCACACCTATGAGCATTGCGGGCAATGCTATTTTTTGATATCGCTCGCTCATAGGCGCCTCCTTAACTAACAAAAATCTTTGATAAACCAAACGTCGCCCTCGTCAATGGCGAAGGTTTTCCCTTCCAAATACCGCAAAGCGCCCTCGCGCTCGGTCTTGCGGAAGGTCAGGCGGTATGCGTAAAGAGCTTGGAATTTATATCCCTTTGCGCGATCCTCTCGGTTGACGCCGTATTTGCCGTCACCGATGAGCGGATGCCCAATGTGAGAAAGATGCGCGCGGATCTGGTGCGTTCTGCCCGTAACGAGCTCGACCTCCAGAAGTGCCGCATCGCCCTTTGACTTGAGAACGCGGTATTTGGTGATGATCTCCTTGTACCCTGCGCGAGGGGTGTCGATAACGTCCACGGTGTTGTCGGCACTGTTCTTTTTCAGGTAACCCGTAAGGGTTGCCGATGCCTTTTTGGGAACGCCGTGGACGGCACAGATATAGCACTTGCGAAGCTCGTCATTGCGGATCTTTTCGTTCATCTCGCGCAAAGCCTCTGCATTTTTGGCAGCGATGACGATGCCACCCGTGTTGCGGTCAATGCGGTTGCAAAGAGCGGGGGCAAAGGATTGCTCACTCTCGGGGTCGTATTCCCCTTTTTGTGCAAGGTACGCCTTGACGTGCATAATGAGCGTGTTCTCGGCGGCGGCGGTATCCTCGTGCACAAGCACGCCGGGCCGCTTGTTCAGGAGCATGATGTTTTCATCCTCATAAACAATATCCAGCTTGGGGACTATGCGCCAAAGCGCGCCGCGGTCGCTCTCGGGAGACTCAAAAAACTCGTCTCTGATAAAGAGTTGGATCTCATCCCCCTCGCAAAGCATATACTTTTGCTCGGTGCGTGCGCGGTTGACCTTTATTTTTTTTGTGCGAATGTATTTGTACATCAACGACATCGGCAGGCCTTTGACGGCTTTGGATAAAAACTTATCCAACCGTTGCCCCGCATCGTTGTGTCCAACAACCAAAATCTTCATTGGTGCACAATGCGGGGAGCTTGTTCAGCTCCCCGACACTCCTTTTTCAGTTTGATTACAGGGTGCCGAAAATACGGTCACCTGCGTCGCCCAGACCCGGGACAATGTATGCGTGCTCGTTGAGACAGTCATCAAGAGCTGCGGCATAAATGTCAACGTCGGGGTGCTTAGCCTGTACCGCACGAACGCCCTCGGGAGCGGCAACCAGACACATAAAGCGAATGTGCTTACAGCCACGTGCCTTGAGCATAGAAAGTGCATCGACTGCGGAACCGCCCGTTGCCAACATGGGGTCAACGAGAATAACGATTCTTTCATCAATATCAGGCGGCAGTTTGCAATAGTATTCTACCGGCAGATGTGTTTCGGGATCGCGGTAAAGACCGATGTGCCCTACCTTTGCAACGGGGATCAGACGTTGCAGTCCGTCTACCATACCGAGTCCTGCGCGCAGGATGGGTACGATTGCCAGCTTTTTACCCGAGATCATTTTTGCTTTCATTTTGGTAATGGGGGTTTCGATGGTAACGTCCTCTGTGGGAAGGTCACGCGTCAGCTCGTAGCCCATCAGCATTGCGATCTCATCAAGAAGTTCGCGAAAATCCTTAGAACCCGTCTTTTTGTTTCTCATAATGGAAAGCTTATGGGTAATTAAGGGATGATTCATAACGAATAATTCACTCATTGTTCTGCCTCCTTTTGCGAGCGTATTGGTTTTCTACCTCATTATACAACTCTTTTTTCTCTTTTTCAAGTCCAAAATGCAAATTCAGCATAATTTTTTGTGTTTTTTTATTTACTTTTTGTCAAAACCGTGCTAAAATAAAGGGTAATACCAACACAAGGAGCCATTATGTCACATTCACGCAAAACCGTGGGCATTTACACCCTTGGGTGTAAAGTCAATCAATATGAATCGGAAGCCATTGCCGAGGGACTTGCAGCCCGCGGCTTTTCGGTCGTCCCTTTTACAGAACTCTGTGATGCCTATATCATCAACACCTGCACGGTTACGGCAGAATCCGATCGCAAGGCACGCCAGCTCATCCGCCGCGCCATCAAAAACAATCCCGCGGCTTTTATCCTCGTTACGGGATGCATGGCAGAGGTGTTTTCGGATAAGATCTCCAAGATCGCAGGGGTGGACTACATTTGCGGAAACGGACACAAGCTGCAACTGATAGATGCCCTTGAAAAATTGTTCGCCAACGGATGCAAAAATGCTGCTCCCGAAATTTCGATTGCCCCATTGGATGAATTTGAGGCAATGCAGATCACAAAGTTTGACCGCACACGCGCTTACATCAAAATTGAGGACGGCTGCGAGAACCGTTGTACCTATTGCATCATTCCCGAGGCGCGCGGCAAGGTGCGCTCCAAATCCCCTCTCGAAGTGCTCTCCGAGGTACGCGCGCTGACTGACGGCGGCTGCCGCGAGGTGGTGCTGACAGGCATTGAGACGGCATCCTACGGTCGCGATTTTGACAATGGATACCGCTTGGCAGACCTGCTCGAAGAGGTAGACGCCATCCCGGGCATCGGGCGTGTACGCCTCGGCTCTCTTGACCCCTCTTTGATGAAGCCCGATTTTGTTAACCGTATTGCAAAATTAAAGTCCCTGACGCCGCATTTTCATCTTTCGATGCAAAGCGGATCAGATAAGATCCTGGCGCTGATGAAACGCAAATACAACCGCAAAATGGCTCTTGAAGGCATGGAGAGACTGCGCGCCGCAATGCCGGGCGTTCAGTTTACGACCGATATCATTGTCGGCTTTCCCGGGGAGACCGAGGAAGATTTTGCCCTGACGGTTGATTTTGCAAGGCAAGCAAAATTTTTGATGATCCACGTATTTCCCTATTCCGAACGGCGCGGTACGGTTGCCGCAACGCTGCCCGGTCGTGTTCCAGAGGAGATCCGTCACGCACGCGTTCGCGAGTTGAGTGCCGTTCAGGCGGAGATTCAAAAAGAAATTTTGGATTCTTATACCAACACCGCCGTGAGCGTGTTGTTTGAAACCTTTACCGACGGCATTGCCATCGGTCACACCGATACCTTTGTTGAGGTCTCGTGCCCGTCGCCGCACTCCCTGCAATCGCAAATTCGCACGGTTTATATCACGGGCAACGACGGCAAAAAATGCACGGGAACACTTTGTCCGCACACAGACGAAATCAAGGGTTGACCGCCTGCCAAATTGCCAAGATTTTGCGCTTTTGAGGCTTGGTTTTCCCAAAAAATGGCATCGGCGAGGAATTTTTTCAAAAAAATTGCCTTTGATTGCATAAAAAGATAAAAAAATTATAAAAAAATCGAAAAAAACACTTGCTTTTTTGAAAAATGTATGGTATAATGATTGTCGTTTGAAGTATGGAAATCAGCTCTGCCACCCATTTTTTGGCAGGAGCAAGTCTTAAGGAGGTCGCTAAAATGGCAAAATGTTGTATCTGCAGTAAGGGCGTTGTGTTTGGTCAGAACGTTTCTCACTCCCATCGCAAAACCAACAGAACTTGGAAGCCCAACATTCGCAAAGTAAAGTTGGAAGGCAGCAAAGCAATTTACGTTTGTTCTCGTTGCCTGCGCACCATGAAGAAGGCTTAATCTGAATGTGCAAATAAAGTAAGGCAGACACGGCGTGTCTGCCCTTTATTTTAGGAGACAAAATGCTTGCAGTTACTAATCACACCTTTCCCCGCGAAGCCGAAGAGGCGTTGACCAATCTCGGACATCGCACACTTTGCCTGCCGCCACATCCCACACTTCCCACACCCGTATCCTCACACCCCGATATGCTTCTCTTTTTCGCACCCGATGCCATTCTTTGCACAAAGAGTTATTATCGCATCGCAACAAAAGAGCTGGAAGAAATCTCTTTGGCATACGGCGCCCCTGTTCGCTGCATCGAGCAGGAATACGGAAGTGAATATCCCAGAGACGTTCTCTTGAATGCTTTCCCTATGGGAAAGCACCTTGTTTGCAACACCAAAACGGTAGCAAGCGAATTGCTTGCTTTGGAAATGATCCCCTGCCACGTCAATCAAGGATACACCAAGTGCTCGGCTCTGCCGCTTGGTGAGCATGCACTCATCACGTCAGATCCTTCGATTACTGCAAAAGTCAAGGAAATCGGCATCGACGTTTTACAGATCCGGTCGGGAGATATCTCCCTTTTGGGATATGACTACGGCTTTGTGGGCGGATGTGCAAGCTTTGCTCCGCGCGGTGGGATGGATTCCGTCCTTTTTTGCGGAGACTTGGCAAAGCATCCCGACGGCGAGAGGATCGCATCCTTTTGCAATGCGCAAGGATTTTTGCCGATTTGTCTCTCTGATTCCCCCTTGTGTGATGTGGGAACAATTTTTATGATTTGATAAAGGAAACGAACATGGAAAAAGAAAAGATCGCTCGCATCAACGAGCTTGCAAAAAAGTCCAAGGAAGTGGGACTGACCGAAGAAGAAATCAACGAGCAAAAGGCTCTGCGCGCCGAATATATTGCAGAGTTTCGCGCCAGCTTTACGGGAATTTTGGAGAACACGGTCATTCAGTACCCCGATGGCTCCCGTCAAAGCCTTCCCGATATGCGAGATGCCAAGAAAAACGAGAAAAAATAATTATATTAAGGAAAGAATTTGACGCAAACCTCTTTACAAAAGTGAGGAAGCGTGCTATAATATAATCGAAGAGTTATATCTTGAGGAGAGCGACCGAGGAGCAAATATGAAAGACACCGCCACAATTTATACAACCTCTGCACAACAAACCGAAGCATGCGGCGCTGAGCTTGCACAACTGCTTTTGCAGGATGCAACACTCCCCCGCTTTGTTGCCCTTTTTGGCGATCTCGGCGTTGGCAAAACAGCCTTTGTGCGCGGATTTGCTTCTATCGTAACCCCGGGCGCTGCCGTCAGGTCTCCTACCTTCTCCTTGGTAAACGAGTACCGTGCGCGTCCCCTCTCGCTCTTTCACTTTGATATGTACCGCATTGAGAGTGAGGATGATCTGCTCTCTATCGGCTTTGATGATTACCTTATGCGAGACGGCTTTTGCCTGACCGAATGGAGCGAAAATATTCTCGAATTCATTCCGAGCGACTGCGTTCGCGTAAAGATCGAAAAGGATGATCCTCATGCCCCCGATCACCGCCGCATCACCATTTCGTTTTGCAAGGAGGATGCAACGTGAAAATTTTAGCACTTGACAGCACCGCAAAGGTTGCCTCCGTTGCACTTTGCGAGGATGCGAAGCTTTTGGGTGAGGTCACTCTGAACAACGGAAACACGCACAGTCAAACGCTGCTCCCTATGGTTGAGTTTTTGCTGGACAAGTTTGATCTTGCTCCCACCGATATTGATCTGTTCGCCGTCGCGGCAGGTCCCGGCTCCTTTACCGGCGTTCGCATCGGTGCCGCAACCGTTAAGGGCTTGGCATTTGGGCAGAAAATGCCCTGCGCAGGTGTTTCCACACTTGAGGCGCTTGCCTACAATCTTTGCGATCACGAAGGTCTTATCTGCCCCGTGATGAACGCGCGACGTCAGCAGGTCTACACCGCACTCTTTCGTGCAAAGGACGGACAACTCGAGCGCTTGATGCCCGATTCCGCAATCGCCATTTCCGAGCTTGACCAAAGACTTTCCGAGTATGGTGAGCCCGTCCGCCTCTGCGGTGACGGATATGACGTTACCCTGCCGCTTTTGACGCACGCAGTCATTCCCACATCCGAGCGTTACCGCCATCAAAGTGCCTACTCTGTGGCACAGGTTGCAAGAAGGATGCACGATGCGGGAGAGCTTTGCACCGATATAACACTGTCCCCTATCTATCTTCGCCTTTCCCAAGCAGAACGCGAGCGCGCCGAGCGCATGGGCGGCATAGATACCGGAATATAGAAATGAGGCAATCATCATGAACAACAAAAAAATCACCGTTGGATGTGACCACGCCGGCTTTGGACTGAAAAAGATCGTGATCGCGCACCTTGAGGAGCGCGGCTTTGAAGTCCTGGACGTAGGAACACACTCAACCGACAGTTGCGATTACCCTCTGATTGCACACGAAGTGTGCAAGAACATTCAGAGCGGCACAGCAGACCTCGGTATTTTGGTTTGCGGCACGGGCATTGGTATGTCGATGGCTGCAAACAAGCACCGCGGAATTCGCGCCGCTGCTTGCTCCGATACCTTTAGTGCGCGTCTGACGCGCATCCACAACGATGCCAACGTCCTTTGCTTTGGCGAGCGCGTGGTAGGTATGGGACTTGCCCTTGATCTTGTAGATGCTTTTGTGGATGCCGAGTTTGAAGGCGGCAAGCACCAGCGTCGCGTAGATATGATCACACAAATCGAAACCTCTGAATCAAACGCTTGATTCTTTTCAATACTGCATATTGATTTTGAAAGGATGGAATTTATCCATGAGCAAATTACAACAAGTTGTAGAAACCGTACACAAGTATCTTCCCGATTCTGCCACCGCTGCAGTCATCCTCGCCGCAGGCGACTCCAAGCGTATGGGAAGCATCAATAAGCTCTTTTACCTGATCAACGGTGTTCCCGTATTGGCACACACCATGATCGCATATCAAAAGTGCCCTCTGATCCGTGAGATCGTTATGGTTGCAAAGCCTGAGGATTTCTCTAAGATTCAGGACCTGAAGGCAAAATACGGCATTACAAAGCTTTCTCACGTGGTAGCAGGCGGCGAGACCCGTCAAGAGTCCGCAAAGAACGGTATTGAAAAGCTTGGCGACGAGGTGAAGTTCGTTGCAATCGCAGACGGCGCACGTTGCCTGACCACCCCTATGCAGATCACCAAGGTTTGCCTGAGTGCTTACCGTCAAATGGCAGCATGCGCAGCTCACAAGGTTACCGACACCGTTAAGCGCGCAACCGTTCTGCACAACACCACCGAGACCATTGACCGCAAGGATCTTTGGGAAATGCAGACCCCTCAGGTATTCCATACCTCCCTTTACAAGGCTGCTATGCTCAGAGCTGCAGACAGCAAGCTGCAGGTAACCGACGATGCTACCCTGATTGAAAGCATTGGATACCGCGTACATCTGATCGAATGCGGCATCGGTAACGTAAAGATTACCACCATTGAGGATATTCCCCTGGCAGAGGCTGTTCTCAACTACCGCAAATGCAACTGCAAAAAGCAAGAGCCTGAAGCATAATGTGCAATTTGCGTATCGGTCACGGCTATGACGTGCACAGACTTGTCCCCGATAGGTCTTTGGTCATAGGCGGCGTTACGATCCCTTACGAAAAAGGACTTTTGGGACATTCGGATGCCGACGTGCTTCTGCACGCCATCTGTGATTCCCTTCTCGGGGCACTGGCACTCGGTGATATTGGAAAGCACTTTCCCGACAGTGATCCCGCATACAAAAACATCGATAGCCGTATTCTGCTCTCCCATACAGCTGCACTGATACGCGAAAAAGGATGGCAGATCGGCAATATCGATGCTACCGTTGTAGCACAGGCGCCGCGCCTCTCTCCCTACGTTCTCAAAATGCGAGAGACGGTTGCCTCAGCTCTTGATATGGAGCTTGACGCCATCAGCATAAAGGCTACCACCGAGGAACATCTCGGATTTACCGGCGAGGGACTTGGCATTGCGGCACACGCCGTCTGTCTCCTTTTTCGCGCGTAAAGAAGTATCCGCCACAGCGGAAAATATATGCTGACTTCCTGTGCTTTCTCTTTCCCTTCCGTGCGCGTGATACGAGTCTTTGGTAGTATTTTATGCACACTACCCCTATTTTGACAAAATTCTACACGCACAAGGTGCTGCATTTTGCAAGAAAGGATTGTTTATGATTTATATTGCGCCCTCTTTATTGGCGGCTGACTTCGCCAATTTGCAATCGGAAATCAAGCAGATGGCCGATGCCGGTGCCAATTATCTTCATTTGGACGTGATGGACGGTGCCTTTGTGCCCAACATCAGCTTTGGCGCGCCCGTTATTGCCGCGCTGCGTCCGCACAGCAATCTGATCTTTGACGTGCACTTGATGATCAACGATCCCATTCGGTATATCGACGACTTTGTAAAAGCAGGCGCGGATATCATTACCGTTCACCTGGAAGCCTGCCCTGACCTTGATGCCACGATTGCAAAGATCAAGCGCCGCGAGATGCGTTGCGGCGTGGCGATCTCCCCCGCTACCCCTGTGGAACGCTTGCTGCCTTATCTTTCCAAAATTGATATGGCACTGATTATGACAGTCGTTCCCGGCTTTGGCGGTCAAGCGCTCATTCCCGAAACGCTGGGCAAGGTTCGCACCGTTCGCCGCTATGCACAAAATATGGGACTGAAGCTCGACGTAGAGGTTGACGGCGGCATTAAGACCGACAACGTACATCTTGTAACCGAGGCAGGTGCAAATATTATTGTTGCAGGCTCCTCTATCTTTGGTGCAAAAAAGCCGCGCGAGGTCATTACAAAAATGCGTAAAATTGCCGCGGAATTCCCTTGGCAAGATAAATAATGATAGAAAATAGATAAAAAAGGCTGCTTTTGACAGCCTTTTTTTGTGGAAATCTTGACATTTCTATCATATTATGATATAATAAATGTCTATCTCACAGAAAGGAGAAAAACGATGCTGGACAAATTGCATGAAATGCTGGCGCAAATGCCGCCCGTTGCAACGGTGATCATTTCGATTGCTTGTATGCTCTTTTTCGGGTTTGCGATGACGCGCCTGACAAAGCTTTTGCGTTTGCCAAACGTAACGGCTTACATTTTGGCGGGTATTCTCATAGGCCCTTATTGCCTTGACCTGATCCCCTCGAACGTGGTTCAGGGAATGGACTTTCTTTCGGATATCGCACTGGCACTGATCTCCTTTACAACGGGTGAGTTTTTCAAGGTTTCGATCCTCAAAAAGAACGGTCCGCGCGTCTTCCTCATCACACTCCTGGAAGCAGGCGTGGCATCGATCGTGATCTTTGTTCTTTCCTATTTTATTCTGCGCTTGCAGCTCGGTTTTTGCATCGTTTTGGCGGCACTTGCCGCGGCAACCGCGCCCGCCTCGACGATGATGACCATTCGACAAACAGGAGCCAAGGGAGACTTTGTCAACACCCTTTTGCAGGTTGTGGCGCTTGACAACATTGTGGCACTCCTCGCTTACGGAATTGCCATTTCGGTTGCCATTTCGCTCGGCTCGGGAGAAAGCATTTCGGCGGGCAGCGTTTTGATGCCTCTGCTTTCTAATCTCGGTGTTCTCTTGCTGGGTGGCTTGTTTGGCGTCTTTATGAAGCTTTTAATGCCCAAAAAGCGCTCGACCGATAACCGCTTGATCATTTCGATCGCACTCTTGTTCGCGTTCTGTGGCATTTGTGCCCTCTTTGAGATCTCCCCCTTGCTTGGATGTATGTCGATGGGTACTGTTTACATCAACATTTCGGGTGACGATAAGCTCTTCAAGCAGCTCAACTACTTCAGCCCCCCCATCCTTCTGTTGTTCTTTGTGCGTTCCAGCGTCAATTTCCGTTTGGATACACTCTTCTCGTCGGTCGGCTCGATCGGTGCCCTGCCTCTGATCGCGGTAGGTCTTTTGTACTTTGGCGTGCGTATTCTTGGCAAATATGCAGGCGCGTTTGCAGGCTCGGTGCTTGCAGGCAAGGAAAAACGCGTGCGCAATCTGTTAGGTCTTGCGCTCATTCCCCAGGCAGGCGTTGCCATCCCCTTAGCGGCAATGGGTGCGCGTGCACTTGGCGGCGAGGTCGGCATCGCCCTCGAAACGGTCATTCTGGCATCCTCTATTCTGTATGAGATCGTCGGTCCTGCGTGTGCAAAGCTTGCGCTCTATTATTCGGGTGCATATTCCAACAAGCTTGAGGACCTCGTTCCCGAAGAGGAGCTTACCCCCACCGACAAGCCTCGCACCGAGGTTGAATTGCTGATCGAACGGATCCAGAAAATTCAGGAAACGATCCCGCCCGCGACTGCCTTTAACGAGGAAAACGAAGAAGCGTTTGACGAGGCTGCCGAGGAACACTATGCTTCGACTCATCCTCTCATGCGGCATCTGCATAGCAATAAAAAATAAAGGAGAATGATTATGTTAGATCCTATTGCTCATCTCATTGGCGATTGGGCGACCGAGCTCAACGTCTTTTCCATCATTTTGCGCATTGTCCTCTCGCTTTTGCTCTCGGCGTATCTTGGATTTGAGCGCTCCACAAAGCGTCACGCCGCAGGCTTGCGTACTTTTATGGTGGTCTCTCTTGCAACCACGATTTCGATGCTGCTCGACCTTTATCTGTTGGATAGCGCCCAAAGCGGACTGTACCTCATTTCTGCCGCAAGCATCGTATCCGTTGCCATTATTACCGTCAATTCGATTTTGTATAGCTCCCGTAGCCAGATCAAGGGACTGACGACCTCGGTTGCTCTTTGGGCAAGTGCCGTTCTCGGTCTTTGCATCGGTGCAGGCTTCTATACTGTAACGCTGGTTTCTTACTTCGCTTTCATTTGCACCCTTTCTGTCTTCCCTCGTATGGAGCGTTACTTCAAAAACCGTTCCAATCACTTTGAGGTGCACTTGGAGCTGAAAAACATTTCATATCTGCAAAACTTTGTTACCACCATCCGCGAGCTTGGCATGAAGATCGACGATATTGAAATGAACACCGCTTACCAACATTCCGGACTGAGTGTGTATTCTATTTCCATTTCCATCAGCAGTCAGGAACTCAAAAAATACAAAACGCATAGCCAGATCATTGAGGCTCTGCGCTCGCTCGATTACATCTATCACATCGAAGAGATGGTTTAATTTCATCAAAATAAGCCCTGCGTGAAAGCACGCAGGGCTGTTTTTTTGTCTTTATTTTGCGATGGCTTCTTTCTTTTTGATGATCTTTTTGATCACGAGCAAGGTTGCAACGGTAAGAAGAACGCCAATGGGCAAACAGATCCACGCATTTTGAATAATGCCAGCCAGGATGAACATGACAAAGGAGATCCCCGCTACGGTGATGGCATACGGCATTTGTGTGGAAACGTGGTTGATGTGGTCACATTCGGCACCTGCCGAGGACATAATGGTGGTATCCGAAATAGGCGAGCAGTGGTCGCCGCAAACGGCACCTGCAAGACATGCGGACATACTGATGATGAGAATGGGATCTCCCATCTCAAACATATAGGTAACGATGGGAATGAGAATTCCGAACGTGCCCCACGAGGTGCCTGTTGCAAAGGCGAGCACGCAAGCAACCAAAAAGATGATCGCGGGCAGGAAGAGGTCCAGTCCAGCCGCGGCACTGTTCATCAGGTCTGCCACAAAGTATTTAGCACCCATAAGCGAGGTGATATTCTTGAGCGCGGTTGCAAAGGTGAGAATGAGGATTGCGGGAACCATGGCAATAAAGCCCGAGGGGATCGCATCCATCATTTCCTTCATTGTCATGGAACGGCGGATCGCATAGTAGATCATAGCAATGATCAGGGTGATCAAGCCGCCCCAAGGGAGCGCAACGGTTGCATCGGTATTGGAGAATGCGGTGATGAAGTCTTCTCCGCCCAGGATACCGCCGTTGTAAACCAATGCAAATACGCAAACAACGATCAGCACGGCAATCGGGAAGATCAGATCGATGATCTTGCCCTTTTCAGAAGGAATAACGGGCTTGGACTCTGCCCTCTCACCGCTTGTGTAAAGGTCGCCGTTGTTGATGGCGTTGAACTCGTGAGTTCTCATAGAACCGTAGTCAAAGCCGAGCACGGCAAGACCGATAATGAACACAAAGGTCAGGAGTGAGTAGAAATTGAACGGGATGGCGGAAATAAAGAGATCAAGTCCCTTGCCATCCTCGGCATACTGCGAAACAGCTGCTGCCCAGCTGGAAATGGGAGCGATCATACAAATGGGAGCTGGGGTGGCATCAATGAGATATGCCAATTTTGCACGGGAGATTTTGTGCGCGTCGGTTACGGGACGCATAACAGAACCAACCGTGAGACAGTTGAAGTAGTCGTCAACAAAGATCAGGACACCCAAAACGAAGGTTGCAAGAATAGCACCCACACGTGTTTTGATGTGGGTCTGTGCCCACTTGCCAAACGCCGCAGAGCCGCCCGCCTTGTTGATAAGGGCTACCAGAATGCCAAGCTCCACCAAGAAGATAAAGATACCTGCCGTATCACTAACGGCGGGAATGAGCGCCTCGGTAAGAGCAGCATCAACGGTTGTAATGGGGTTAAAATTGGTGTAAAGGAGCGCACCGGAAACGACACCGATAAAGAGCGAGCTATACACCTCTTTGGTAATGAGCGCAAGTCCGATTGCGATAACGGGCGGGATCAACGCCCAGAAGTTGCCGCGTACCTCGCCGGTACCGACGCAGGTTTCGCATGCTTCCCCGTCCACAAGACCGGTGGAATGGCAGTCAATGCAGGCGACCTTGCTCATTGAACCGCCGCTGACACCGGCCACCACCAAAAGGGCGACAATGACGAGAGCGGCAATCGCCAACGTGATTTTTTGTGTTTTTGACATATGTTTTTCCTTCCTTTTATAAGCTATCTGCCAAGAAAAAAAGAAAAGGCGTAGCAGAGCGCTACGCAACAAAACAAGGTGGGGCGTCTTTTCCCCGAGCGTTTCATTGATAGTTCTCCACTTGCGTGACAGTGAATACGGTATTTCCGCATTCCCCAGCGAAACCGACGGAAAAAATCGGTGTGCTTCGGCAGAATTTCCTTTTGTGCGTTCCCTTTTTCCGAGAATGTTCTCGCACGACTCATAAATTCCGCGCCTCTATCCTATGATTCTTGCATCAATATGCTTTTATCCCGTTAAGTATAGCATTGTTTTGCGGAAATGTCAATGATTTTTTTGTATTTTTCCTATATAAAATTGACAAACGCCCAAAAAAGTGTTACAATAAAGGAAAAAGAGGTGATAGAATGGAAAAAACAACCAAAAAGCGCGAATCCAGTTGTGAGGACTGCGTATTTTATGATTACGATGAGGAATGGGACACCTACTCCTGTCAAATGAATTTGGATGAGGATGAGATGGTTCGTTTTTTGACACAAAAGCATCAATCCTGCCCTTATTATCGCTACTATGACGAGTATAAGAGCGTGCAAAAACAGAATTAAGTGCTTCTTTTGCTATCTTTTTCCCCTTTTTCCCTTGACAAAGCATAAAAATCGCGTTATACTATATATATGAAACGAATTGGAGGTTTTCTGTTATGAAAAACAAGAAGAAAAACAAAGCTTTACATCAAAACGCTCTGGCAACCGGCATTTTTAAAAAGGTATTCTGGCCTTGGCTCTTCGTCATCGCCGCTGTGGTAATTCCCGTATACACCTATGAGTGCCTGCTTGTTGAGTTTTACACTTCCACAAGAATTTGCGGCGACCTTTGCTGCAAGAATTTTGTCGAATATCTCTCCCACTACGCACACTTTATCAACAACCTTTGGGTTGTGGTTGGTGCTCTTGTACTGGTTGCTATCCTCTGCGCAATCCTCTTTGTTCGCAAGCGCAAGCTCGTTGTTGAGGGCGATGCGATCACCTACAAGAGAGGCAGAAAGATCAGCAAGATCCCGCTTACTTCCATCAAGAACGTAACCGTAAAGAAGAACACCGTTACCATCGTTGTTCCCTTTAAGAAGATCAAGATCAAGAGACTGAAGAACGCGAAGGCTGTTTACGAAGCAATCAATGCTCTCCTCCATCCCTCTGTTGAGGAACAAGCAGCTGAGGCTCAGGTAGAGGCTCCCAAGAGCATTAACGAGCTCCCCTATACCATTGGCATCAACCTGCCTGCATCTGCTCAAAGCAAGATTCTGTATTTCCAAAATATGCTTGCAAGCAAGGTAATCACCCTCGAACAATACGAAGCATACACCAACAAGGTGCTCGCAACCGAGCTCCCTGAACAAAAATAAAGACAAAAAGACGTGCGTGGAAGATCCGCGCACGTCTTTTTTATTGCTGTTGTTTTTTCCAATCGCGTGGACTGATGCCAAAACGCCTTTTGAACATCTTTGAAAAGTTGCTGACGTCGTCATAGCCGCAAAGCTGTGCCGCTTGCACAACGGTCGCGCCCTTTTCCAGGTGTTGCTTTGCCTGCTCCATGCGCACCTCAATAATATAATCCTGAATGGAGCATCCCACGCGCTCCTTGAAAACGCGCGACAGATAACGCCTATCAAGATTGACTGTTTGTGCGATGTTTTCTACGCGCAAGGGCTGCATATACATAGTTTGCACGTAGTTTTTGACACGCTTGATGTAGTGGCTGCTATGCTTTTTGGAAGCAAAAAACTCTGCGTACAATCCAAACAAAAGCGAGGTGACATGATACTCTAACATTCCACCCGACTCGGCATATTCCAGCATTTCATTTACCCAATTTTTGGAATAGGTCACAACGGGAGAGAGCTGCGAAAAATGCTCACTCAATTCCCCGTCAAAACCGATCCATTGATATTTCCACGGCTCTGCTCCGGTATAGTAAGTGGTGATCTCTCCCGGGAGAATGATAAACGCCTGCCCGTCACTCACCGGGTATTTGACGCCACCTTTTTCGAGAACACCGCTGCCACTGACAACAAAATGGATGAGTGTGTACTGTCTGACTGCCGGACCGTAGCTATGGTGCGGACGGCATTGCTCCTCTCCCAAGATCAAAGGATTCAAATCGGAAAATCCGCGGTTGACAAGTGCGATATCGCGCATTTGCAATTCCCCCTTTCAAATTAGTTACATTATACCATGTTTTAGTTACATTTTGCAATAGATTTTTGCAAAAAATTGCGGTATAATGATAGAGGAAATCTATATTCTGCTTGCAAATTCAACTTTTTGAAAGGAATTACAAAATGAAACTGACATTTATGGGTGCGGGAAGCACTGTTTTCTCCAAAAACGTACTGGGCGACACCATGCTCTGCCCCGATTTTCACGACGTTGAAATCGCACTTTACGACATTGACCCCATCCGTTTGGAGGAGTCTTACCTCGTAATCGATGCGATGAACAAGACCATCAACGAGGGTCGTGCAACCATCAAGAAGTACCTCGGCATCCCCGAGCGCAAGGAAGCATTGCGCGGTGCCGATTTCGTTGTCAATGCCATCCAGGTCGGTCTGTATGATCCCTGCACCATTATCGATTTCGAGGTTCCCAAAAAGTACGGTCTGCGCCAGACCATTGGCGACACGCTCGGCATTGGCGGCATTATGCGCGGTCTGCGTACCATTCACGTAATGAAGGGCTTTGCCGAGGATATTGAAGAGGTTTGCCCCAATGCTTGGTTCCTCAACTACACCAATCCCATGGCGATCCTTTCGGGTTATATGCAACGCTACACAAAGGTCAAGACCGTTGGTCTTTGCCACAGTGTGCAGGTTTGCGCCCCCACTCTTCTCAACATCCTTGGATTTGACATCGATCCAAGTACCATTCAAACCAAAATTGCAGGCATTAACCACATGGCTTGGCTGCTTGAGATTTTCGATAAGGACGGCAACGATCTTTACCCCGAGATCAAACGTCGTGCAAAAGAAAAGAACGCCAACCAAAAGCACTGGGATATGGTTCGATTTGACTACATTGAAAAGCTCGGCTACTACTGCACCGAAAGCAGCGAGCACAATGCCGAGTATAATCCCTTCTACATCAAGGCAGGTCGCGATGATCTGATTGAAAAGTTTAACATTCCGCTTGACGAATATCCGCGCCGTTGCATCAATCAAATTGCGAACTGGCAAAAGCAAAAAGAGGAAATCATGAACGGTGGCAATATTCAGCACACTCGCACTCACGAATATGCTTCTCGTATTATGGAAGCGATCTGGACGAACACCCCCCTGAAGATTGGTGGTAACGTGCTCAACAACGGCTGCATCTCCAACCTGCCTCGCGAGGCTTGCGTTGAGGTTCCCTGCCTCGTTGACAACAACGGTGTAACGCCTACCTACGTTGGCGACCTGCCCATTCAGCTCGCCGCAATGAATGCTTCCAACATCTACCCGCAGCTCCTCACCATCGAGGCTGCTCGCACGGGTAAGATCGAGCATCTCTATCAGGCCGCTATGATGGATCCGCACACCGGTGCACAGCTCTCTACCGATGAGATCGTGGCAATGTGCAACGACCTCGTAGAAGCTCACACCAAAGCAGGTTATCCTGTATTTTGAGTTTTTTGAATGATGCAGGGGGAACCCTTTTGAAAAAAGGTGTTCCCCTTATGCTGAACGAAATCATGTGGTCGGTGGGAATGGCTACGCTGATGCAATGTTACTCCATGCGCGGTCTAGATGCGGTGGCGGCATTGAATATTTCCAGTACCATTACCAATTTGTTTAATGTAGAAGTCGGATCGTAGCCATGTCGTTCTGTGAGCCAAGGAGTTG
>JAZNYU010000181.1:0-5932 GCA_045594605.1 Eubacteriales bacterium | reverse complement strand
AAGATGCCGAGAGGTTTCCGCCGCGGCGAATGCCGAGAGCTTCTCGTATGTATGGGGCGTAACGCTCCTTGGTAGCGAGCTGACAGGTGGTGGGATAGAGCAGGAGCTGAATTCCGTGGTGTGTGTCCTCCAGGGCAAAATGATCTGCCATAGATCGCACCAAGGTTTTGATATCCTTTGTACTCAGACCCAAAAGCTCACCCAGCTTGTCATATCGCATCGGGTAGCCTGCGGCGTACAGGATCGCCTCAATTGCTTGCTTGAGGTCCTGCTCGCTCGTTAGCTGCTCGAGATATGGAGCGGATTCTTTCTTTTGTTCCATGATATCTGCGCTAAATCCTTTCGGGAAATTTTATTGACCGTCATCGGGTAGGTTTTTTGCCTGCTTTGCCATGGACGTGATGATCTCGTTCATATCCAAACCGATATCGTCGAGAAGATCCTCATCATCCTCGGAGAGTTGATTGTCAAGCATCTCCGCAATTTTGGCTTCGGCTTCCAGATCGCTGTCGTCCTCGGGAATGATATCAGCCTCGATCAAGGTCTGACCCATTTCTTCTTCCTTGGCGCGACGGCGCTCCTCGGCACGGCGAGCACGTTCTTCGGCGCGCAATCTCTTCTTTTCGGCAAGCTTGGCCTCGCGAATGATGCGTCTTTGCTCGCGGTGCATCTCCGCCTTGGAGGAAAGCGGGATCGGCTCGTTTCCATGAACGGCGGGGTTATATTCCTTCTCCTCTTCGCCCTCGGCGGGAGGCGCATCGTTTACCACAAAGCGCGTATCCACGCCGTGAATGACGGTGTAGGAGTCAGTGTCTTCATCAATTAAGATCTTGCGTACCTTGATCAGCTCCAGAATTCCCAAGAAGATGGCGATCATATCGTTCAGGGAGACCGCGTCGTGCAAAAGCTCTTGCATAGAGGTGTCTCTCTTGCGGGACATACGGTGAAGAATGCCCACGATCTTTACGTCAACGGGAATAATGGGCTTGGCAACCAAGGGGGCAAAGGTCTGTCTTTCCGCGCGGGGGCGGGATTCGTTTGCCGCAATGATGCGGCGGACAGCGGCGCAGAGCTGCGTAACTTCCTGATCGGTCACGTAAGAGGTGTCCACCGTGATTTCGTCGGTGTCCTTGACCATGCGACCACTGTAGGTTTGGTAAAGGGGGATCATTTTTGCCACGGCTTGCTTTGCCTGTTGATAGCGGAGCAATGCTTCGGCAAGGTCGGCACGCGGATCCTTTTCGTTTTCCTCTGCCTTGGGGAGGAGCAGGCGGCTCTTGATGAGCATCAATTCACTCGCCATAACGATAAATTCACCCGCAATCTCCATATCCATATCCTGCGCAGCCTTGAGGTATTCCAGGTACTGGTCGCAAATGAGCGCGATGGGAATATCGATAATATTCACTTTGTTCTTCTGAATCAGCATGAGCAATAGGTCAAGAGGACCTTCAAACTGATCCAGTCGGTAAGTGAGTGCTTCCATGAGGTGAGGTCGGATCCTTTCTGTGCGTTATTGTATCAAAGGAAAATGCCAAACAGCTTTCCAAACAGTCCGTAAACGGGATTTGCGATCCAAAGCGTGAGCTTGTTCGCGATCCACGAAAAGGGAGAAAAGCCAAGGCGAGAGAGTAACAAAAGGGCAATGAGCAGACCGATCATGATCTGGCGCTCATATTTCATCAGACCGAAATAGGTCTTGGGGGGCAGGAAGGCAAGCGCGATGCGCGAGCCGTCAAACGGGGGAATGGGGATCAGGTTGTACGCCATAAACAAAAAGTTGTAAAGCGCCGAAAGGCAAAACAGATCGCAGGTGTAGCCAAGGCAGGTAAATGCGAATTGGGAGATGCCTTGCATAGCAAGATAGATCTGCAATGCGGTAAAAAATCCAAACAGAGCAGCACTGATCAGTCCCATAACGGCATTTGCAAGGGGACCTGCCAGAGCGGTGACTGCCATGCCGCGCTTGGGATTGCGGAAGTTGCGCGTGTTGATCGGTACGGGCTTTGCCCAACCGAAGCCAAGCACAAACATACACAAAAATCCAATCGGGTCAATGTGCTTCAGGGGATTGAGCGTCAAACGCCCAAGATTGTAGGCGGTGTTGTCACCGCACTTGTATGCCGCGTAGCCGTGTGCCGTCTCATGCAAGGAGAGTGCCAACATAACGATGGGCATACTGAACAACAGGGAAACGATAATATCGGTAATATTACCGCCGGAGAGAATATCAAACAACATTTTGGAAAACGGTTCTCACTTTCTAAAAATCACAGCTTCAAGCCGGTGTAGTCGGCGATCAGTCTCCAAAGATCGGTGCGCCCCTCACCTTTGAGCGATGAATAGAACACGATGGGCGTGTCGGCAGGGATGTCGGGGTGACTGCGCAAGAGCTCCTCACTCTTTTTGCGCTCGGTGGCGTTGAGTTTGTCCGCCTTGGTGGCAACCACCAAAAAGGGAATGTCCGCCTCGCGCAAGAAAGAGAGCATCATCTCGTCATCCGCGGTGGGGCCGATGCGGCTATCCACCAATTGGATAACAAGCTTGAGCAGATCGATATTTGGGTTTTGCGTAAAGTAGCCGTCGGTCAGTGCCGACCACTTTGCCTTATCGGCGGGGGCTCTTTTCGCAAAGCCGTAACCGGGCAGGTCAACAAGGAAGAGTGCTTTGTCAACCTCGTAAAAGTTGATGGTAATGGTCTTACCGGGAGAGGAGCTGACACGCGCCAAGGACTTGCGACCGAGTAGGGAATTGATCAGCGAGCTTTTACCCACGTTCGATCTGCCCGAAAAGGCGATCTGCACCATGGCATCACGGGGGAACTGTTTGGGTAGTCCCGCGCTGATGCGCAACTCGGTTTTATTCAGATTGAGCGCCATGCCGTCGTCTCCTTTCTCAAAATGGGATCACAGGCGAACCTGCGGTTGAATGTTAGCAGTAGGAACAAAGGTAGAAGCCGCAACTGCATCTACAGATTTATCAAACTCGGTGGGAGCCGTCTTTTTTGCAGGGAGCAGAGCTTCTTTCAGTACGTCTGCCGCGCGGCGGCAGGGAATGAATTGCAGATTGTCGCGTGCCATAGCGTCGATCTTGGAAAGATCGCGCATGTTTTCCTCGGGAATGAGCACGGTCTTAACGCCTGCGCTGTAAGCAGCCATGGTCTTTTCCTTCAGACCGCCGATCGCCAGCACGTTTCCGCGCAGACTGATCTCACCCGTCATAGCAACGTCGCGGCGAACGGCTCTGCCCGTCAGGGCACTGATCAGTGCCGTCACCATCGTGACACCTGCAGAGGGACCGTCCTTGGGGATCGCGCCCTCGGGGAAGTGAATGTGAATATCCTTGGTTTTGTAGAAGTCGGTGGGAATACCGAATTCCTTGGCGACCGAGCGAACGTAGCTGACGGCGATCTGTGCAGATTCCTTCATAACGTCGCCAAGCGAGCCGGTGGTCTCGATCTTACCGGTTCCTTCCAGAACCGCGACCTCAACCTTGAGTAGGCTTCCGCCAAGCTCGGTGTAGGCAAGACCGTTGACACATCCTACGGGATCCTCCGCATCGATGCTTTCGGGGAGTAGCTTTCGCTCACCAAGATAGGTCTTGACGTCGCCGGACTTTACCGTAATGCTCTTGCATCCGGTCTCCAGCATCTTTTTGCCGGTTTTGCGGCAAAGCGTTGCAATGGTGCGCTCCAAATTACGCACACCCGCCTCGCGTGTGTAGTAGTCGATAATTTCAATAAGTGCGTCCTCGGTGATGCGGAGCATACGCTTTGTCATACCGTGGCGCTTCAGTTGCTTGGGGATAAGGTGGTCTTTTGCGATCTCCAGCTTTTCACGCTTGGTGTAGGTGGAAAGCTCGATGATCTCCATGCGGTCGATCAGGGGCTTGGGAATGTTCTCAAGGTTGTTAGCCGTTGCAATGAACATACAGTCGGAAAGATCGAAGGGGAGCTCTACAAAGTGATCGCGGAAGCTCTTGTTCTGCTCACCGTCAAGCACCTCCAAGAGGGCAGAGGTGGGATCTCCGTGAGAATCGCGTGTGAGCTTGTCGATCTCATCCAAAAGGATGAGCGGATTACGGACCTCGGCTTGTGTCAGGGCAGTGATGATGCGCCCAGGCATGGCGCCAATGTAGGTCTTACGGTGACCGCGGATGTCTGCCTCGTCACGCACGCCGCCAAGCGAGATACGCACGTATTTACGGTTCATGGCGCGGGCGATAGAGGATGCGATCGAGGTTTTGCCAACGCCGGGAGGGCCGACAAGGCAAAGGATCTGATTGTTGAGGTCGGGGTTGAGCTGCTTTGCGGCAATGTATTCCACAATTCTTTCCTTGACCTCTTCAAGACCGTTGTGGTCAGCATCCAAAACCTTTTGTACGGCGGTAAAGCTGACACGGTCCTTGGTCGTCTTGCTCCACGGAATGGAGAGACAAGTGTCGAGATAATTCGCCAGAACGGTAGCCTCGGCAGAGCCGAAGGGGGTTTTGGCAAGTCGGTCATTTTCCTTGATCAGCTTTGCAGCGACCTCTTCGGGGAGCTCGGAGTTTTGGATTCTTTCGGCGAATTCGGCAACGTCGTCGCCCTCGCCAAGCTCCTCTTGAATGACCTTGATCTGCTCACGCAGGTAGTATTCCTTTTGATGGCGGTTCATGCGCGCGCTCACGCGTTTACGAATACGCGACTCCTCCTCCATCACAACGGCCTCTTCAGCCAGAATGCTCAAAAGGATTTCGGCGCGTGCAAAGGGATCAATGCATTCGAGCACTGCCTGTTTGTCAACGGGGCGTACCAGAATGTGTGCCGCAATAAAGTCGGCAAGTGCACCGGGATCTTTGATGGTGCGAATGGTGTTGAGAAGATCGCCCGACTCGGCAGGGAGCAGACGCATGTTTTGTTCGGCTGCGCGGAGCATTTCGTTTACGGCAGCCTCGCCGCGAACACCGCCCATATCGGGGAGGGTAACGTGACGGCAGATCAGATCGGCTTCGGTGTAACCGAGAACGGTGCGATAGGTTTCAACGGTTGCTCTTACAAGTCCTTCGGCAATGATGCGCGTTTGTCCCTCGGGAGTGCGGAGCATTTGCTTGATGCGCACAACGGTCCCAACGCGGTAAAAGGGGAATTCTTTTTCCTCGCCCCCCTCGAGGTATTCGTTGTAAGAGGTGAGGAAGAGGAAAGAGGAGCTTGCGGCTGCAGCCTTGGCTGCGGTAGCAGCGCTTTCATCTCCTGCTTCAAAATTGATGGTGATTTGCGGGAAGGCTACCGTACCGTGCAATGCGATAACGGGTAGCGTAACGGGTTCGGCTTTTTCGATATATGCGGGCATTCCAAAATCCTTTCAAATGCGGAACAGGCACTACTTTTCACTATTTCATCTTATTATAGCACACTCTTTTCAAAATTTCCATAGTTTTTCGAAAAAAAGTTGCCGATTTTTCAATCTTTTTTTCACTTTTTTCGTTTGCTAACCATTTATTTCCAAAAATGCGATAAAAGAGCAACAAAAAGTAGCGTGTGAAAATCAAAAAAAGACTTTACTTGGCGAAAAAAGTGTGGTATACTGTAAGGTACGAGAAAATTTTGAAGGTGAGGTGCGGGTATGCAAAGCAAGCCGTTTGTGCTCAAAAGTGAATATTCCCCCACGGGCGATCAGCCGCAGGCGATAGAGAGCTTAACCGAAGGCATTTTGCGCGGTGAACGAATGCAAACCCTGCTTGGCGTTACCGGTTCGGGTAAGACCTTTACCATGGCAAACGTCATTGCACGCACCAATCGCCCCACGCTCATCCTCGAGCCCAACAAAACCTTGGCGGCGCAGGTCTGCTCCGAGATGCGCGAGTTCTTTCCCGATGCTGCCGTTGAATATTTCGTTTCTTACTACGACTACTACCAACCCGAAGCATACATTCCGGGCAAGGATATGTATAT
>JAZNYU010000180.1:0-2535 GCA_045594605.1 Eubacteriales bacterium | reverse complement strand
CCCTTTGCGAGAACGGATTCGTTCTCCATATCGATCAGCTGATACTTAATAGACGAGCTGCCTGCGTTGATAACCAGAATTTTCATAATTTTGTTCCTCCTCGATTTTTGCGTGCGCCGAGCGCCGCGCGATTTTGTCCGCCTGTGCGGACATATTCTGTCATTGTATATTATAAAACAAAAAACGCCGCAATGCAAGAGCAAATTGAAAATTTGTTTTTGTTTTTTGCGCTTTGCGACAAAAAAGTGAAAAAGTTCTTTTATTTTCGCCCCATCTTATTTTATTTGGGCTATTTTTTTG
The DNA here is from genome assembly GCA_045594605.1 of Eubacteriales bacterium. Taxonomy (GTDB): domain Bacteria; phylum Bacillota; class Clostridia; order Oscillospirales; family CAG-272; genus UMGS1865. Next base: position 2,235 of record JAZNYU010000180.1, on the reverse strand, counting down.
ATTTTGACTTGCAATCGGCGCAAAAAACCGTTATAATAATACCAACGAATACCAAAATCGAGATTGGAGGCTACGGCTATGAGCAAGCAACAAAAAATTGAATTTGGTACGGGCGGGTGGCGCGGCATCATTGGTGACGATTTTATCAAAGCCAACGTGCAGCGCGTGGCGTACGCCGTTTGTCGCCTCGCACGCGAGGAAGGCAAAGCCGACAAGCCCATTGTGATCGGCTATGACCGCCGCTTTTTGTCGGAGGTCTCCTCTCGCTGGATCGCAGAGGTGCTGGCGGCGCAGGGCATTGCATCTATCCTTGTCAATCGCTCCACCCCCACACCGCTGATCATGTTTTTGACCGAGCATCACGAGCTCCACTACGGTCTTGAGGTGACTGCAAGCCACAACCCCTCTGCCTACAACGGCATCAAGCTGATCGTAGAGGAAGGTCGCGACGCACCTCTGGAGACCACCGCGCGCATGGAAGCGCTCCTTGCGGAAGATGCTGATCTCGACATCCCCACCCTCTCCATCAAAGAGGGAGAAGAGAAAGGGCTTATCTCCTACCTGCACGCGCCCTTTAACGATTTTATCGATCACATTCTCTCCAAGCTCAACCAATCCGTTATCAAGGAGCGCGGTCTGCGCATCCTCTTTGACCCCATGCACGGCTCGGGCATTTACCCCATCACCGTTATTTTGCAAACGCTGCGTTGCACCGTTGACCTGATTAACGACAACAAGGACGCCTACTTTGGCGGCGGCATTCCCGCGCCCACCGAGTCGCGCTTGTACGACTTGCGCAACCACGTGGTTGCAGGCGGCTATGACCTTGGCATTGCCTTTGACGGCGACGGCGACCGCTTGGGCATTGTGGATGAGAACGGCAACTACATTGATGCCAACCAGATCCTTTGCCTGCTCTACTACTATTTGCATGCGCACAAGGGCTGGAAAGGCCCTGTTGTACGCAACCTTGCCACCACGCATATGCTTGACAAGATCGCTGCATCCTTTGGTGAGGAATGTCACGAGGTACCCATTGGATTTAAGTATATTTCCGCCGGCATTGACCAATACGATGCCGTTCTTGGTGGTGAATCCTCAGGCGGCTTGACCGTTCGCGGACACATTCACGGCAAGGACTCCATCTATGCCGCTTCCCTCTTTATTGAGATGGTCTGCGCGCTCGGCTCTCCCACCAAGATGCTGCGCGAGTTGGAAGACCGTTTTGGCACCTTTGAGATGGTGGAAGCCAACCTCGAGTTCCCTGCCGAACGCAAGCCCGAAATTCAAAAGACCTTGATGGTTGACAAAAAGCTCCCCAACTTTGACGCCGATGTCGTTCGTGTCAATTATGAGGACGGCTGTAAGGTCTATTTCTCGGACGATTCCTTCGTCATTTGCCGCTTCTCCGGTACCGAGCCTCTGCTCCGCATCTTTGCCGAAGCATCCGACGCCGCCAGAGCAGCTGCGTATATTACACCGTTTAGAAAGTTGTTAGATATTTGATAGGACGCGTTTTGTGGGGGAAACTTCTTGCAAGAAGTTTCCCCCACACCCCTTTCAAGAACTCTCGCACAAAGGGGTTATAAAAATAAGTCGTTAGTTCGCGTATAGACAGTCGGCGCGAGAATAAACCTCGCTTTGGCTCTCGCAAGCTCCCAGGGACCACCGAGACCCTGGTCGCTAAGAGAGTTGTTTTGAGGAGGAATGGACCGTCGGCATGAAAATGACGCTTTTTCTTGAAAATTCTTTCATTTTCTGCTATAATGGGCTCAAACAACCGATGGTTGAGTGAAAAATCTCCGCTTGGTTGAGTAAATTTGCCTTTATTCAACTGTTGTTCGCTTCACTTTGCCGCCGTGGGATGGTATAATGGGACCATCACAAGAAAGGAGTTGTACTTATGAACACAACACTCGGAAAAAGAATTGCGGCTCTCCGCCACGAAAAAGAATTGAAGCAAGACGAGCTTGCCGAAAAATTGGGTGTCAGCCCTCAAGCGGTCAGCAAGTGGGAAAACGACCAAACCTGCCCCGATATTTCCCTTTTGCCTCTTCTCTCAAACACGCTTGGGGTCAGCGTTGATGAATTGCTTTCGTGCAAACAGGAGAGCGCACCTGCTGTTCAAATCGTACCCGCAAACGAAAGAAAAGACATCAAGGATATGGTATTGCGCATTGTGGTAAGTTCTGCCGAAAACGACAACGTTCGCGTCAATATTCCCCTTTCGTTGGT
>JAZNYU010000179.1:0-18137 GCA_045594605.1 Eubacteriales bacterium | reverse complement strand
GCGCTGGTGGCTCTCACACCCGAGGGGCGCGAGGTCGCCGCGGCGGTGTGCGGTCCGCTCAACTATAACTTTATAGGCGTAGATGCCGCTCTTGGCAATTTGCAATCGGGTATCGCATCTCTTGGACTCCCCGAGGGGAGCATTGCTGCCGTTGGCATTGGAGACCCCTCAATCGACGATACGTCCGATAGCCCCACGGCAAAGGAATTTGCCCGTCGCGCGGCGGATGCTCTGGGCGTTCCCGTTCACGTTCGCAGTGATGCGTTTATAACGCTTTTTGCGCTCACGGGTGGCAAAAGATCGGGCGTGCTCATTATTTCGGGTACGGGATCGATGGCGATCGGTGAGAATGATGCCCACGAGACCGCCGTTGTTGGCGGCTGGGGGCGACTGACGGGCGACGAGGGCAGTGGCTACTATATTGGGCGCGAGGGCATTTGTGCCGCACTCCGCGCCGCCGATGGCGTTGCTCCCAAGACTGCGCTGACCGATGCGGCACTCTCCCACTTTGGTGTGAGCACTCCGCGTGATCTCATTTCTGTATTTTACGGGGAAAACGACCCCGACGTTGCAGGCTTTGCCCGCCATGTGGCTACGTGCGCTGATGAGGGCGACAAGGTCGCCGAGGCGATCCTTTTGGATGCCGCCGCGCATTTGTGCCGCTACGCATCGGTCCTTGTCGACCGTTGCCACGCCGACGTGCTTGGCGTGTGGGGCAGTGTGCTTTGCAAAAACAAGACCGTGCGCCGCGCATTTGAAGAGGGCGTGAGACGGCAGTTCCCATACATCCAAATTTGTGAGCCGTCCATCAGCGCGCAACACGCCGCGGCTCTGTATGCGGCAAAAGAAGAAAAAGGAGAGTGACACCAATGAACTCTGCACAACGTTACATTGACGAAATCAAACGCCTCACCTTGGCGGTTGAATCGACACAACAAGAAAACATTGAGCGCGCGGCAGCCTTGATTGCGGATGCGCTCCTTGGCAAGGGCTATATTTTTACCTTCGGCACAGGGCACTCCCACATTCTTGCCGAGGAGATCTTCTACCGTGCAGGCGGCTTGGTGCGCGTTTATCCCATCCTTGAGGATTCTCTGATGCTCCACCGCGCGGCGGCGGCAAGCAGTCAGCTCGAGCGTGTGACCGGTCTTGCATCGGTGCTGCTCGACGACGTAGATGCTATCAAAGAGGGCGGCGTGATGTTCCTGTTCTCCAACTCGGGCTGCAACACCGTGGCTGTGGAAATGGCAGAGGAAGCGCGTGCACGCGGACTTGCAACGGTCTGCATCACCAATCTGACGCACGCGGTACGTTCCCGTTCCCGTCACCCCGAAGGGAAAAAGCTTTGCGAGGTCTGTGACGTTGTCATTGATAACATGGGCTGCTACGGAGATGCGGCTATCGAGGTGGGGAATGCCACCACGGGTGCGACCTCAACGGTCATCGGCTCTATGATCTTGCAGGCGGTCGTCTGCCGCGGCATTGAGCTTGCCCAAGAGAGAGGCGGCAAGCCCGAGGTCTTTCAGTCTGCCAACACCGTTGGCGGCGACGAAGCCAACGAGACCTACATCAAACAGTACAAAGCATCTATTCGCTCACTGTGAGCGACCATCATACGTAAAGGAGAAACACTATGCTTGCAATTCATGGCGGCGAGCCTGTTTTGAAACATAAGGTACCTGCTTGGCCGCAGGTCACCGACACCGACCGCGAGATGCTCAAAAATACCCTTCTTGCAGGCAACTACAAGAGCGGTAAATTAAGAGAACAATTTGAAGAGACGTTTGCAAAGGACTGTGGCGTGGCGCATTGCTTTGCCGTTGCCAACGGTACCGTTTCCTTGGAGCTGCTTTTGCGCGGCTTTGGCATCGGTCGCGGCGACGAGGTCATTCTGCCGCCCTACACCTTTATTGCAACGCTTTCCTCCATCGTGTTTGCAGGGGCAACCCCCGTGCTTGCCGATATCGACGATAGCAATTACCTCATCTCACCCGCATCTGTTGAAGAGAAGATCACCGACAAGACACGCGCCATCGTTGCAGTCGCCGTTGGCGGATGTCCCCCCGACCTCGACGCACTTGAGGAGATCGCACGTCGCCACGGTGTCAAGCTGATCGTAGATGCCGCACAAGGCGTTGGAGCGGAATGGAAAGGGAAGAGCATTTGCGCCTATGGCGATGCGGCTTCTATCTCTTGCCAAAACTCCAAAAACCTGACCAGCGGCGAGGGCGGTATCATCACAACAAACGATGACGTCCTTGCAAAAAATCTCGAATTGATGCTCTCGGGTGGCTGCGAGGACGGCAAATATGTAAGCGTTGCGCAGGATCACCGCATCACCGAGCTGCAGGCATCCATTCTGCTCTCGCAGTACGAAAAGCTCTCGCGCGAGGTCGTTTTGCGCGATAAGAACGCCGCATACCTCGCAGGCAGACTGCAGGGGCTCGGCTTTGTGGAGCACCTTGCTTATGACGAGCGTATCACAACGCACGCATATCATCTGTTCCTTGTCCGCTTCAAAAAGGATGAGTTGGCAAAGAAGGGCATCACGCGCGACCAATTCATCAAGGCACTCATTGCCGAGGGTGTGCCGATCTGCTCGGGCTATGCGCCCCTTTATACCTTCCCCTGCGTCACCTCTCGCGATACCGAGAGAATGATTGGGGCAAAGATCGACACAACGCCGCTGCCCGTTTGCGAGCGCGCATCCTTTGAAGAGGGCGCGTGGATGGGGCAGGCAGTCCTGCTTGCAAAGAGAGAAACCCTCGATGCCATTGCAGATGCCATCATTAAGGTGTGGGAACACGCCGACGAACTCAAAACCGTGTAAGGAGGGTGGAAAATGGATATGCAAAAAAAATTGATAGACACCGAGCTTTCCGTCCTTGAGAGCGGTGTTTGGGGTACCATTGGCGGCTATTCCGTATCCGCCGCAAAGGCGTTAGCTGAATACAGCGGCGCCAAGTTCGGGCTCCTTTGCCACAGCTACGATGCGGCATACGAGGCAGTTCTGCGCCACTTTGGTGCGCGCTTTGATGAGAGCCAGACCTCCGATGCAACGGTTGTTGGCGAGGTCTCGGCACCTGCTGATTCGCTGGTTGCCGTTTGCGTGGGCTCTACCCCTGTTTTTGTAGACGTGTGCGAAAATTGCGGCATGATCCGCCCCAAAACGCTGACCGCGTTCCTTGAGGGGATCGATCTGCCCATCCGCGCAGTCGTGCTGGACTATCTGGTTGGCAGAAAAGAGGACTACAAGCTTTCTCGCGTATATGAGATCTGTCGCGAGAAGAAGATCCCGCTCATTCTCAACGTGGGCGGATACATCGGCGCGTGCCACGAGGGCAAGCCTCTGACAGACTTTTGCGATGCCGCCATCTTTGATCTTGGCAAGGGCTCTGCCATTGACGTTGGCATGAGCGGCTTGATCTTAACAAACGAGATGGGCATCTTCCAAGGCGCGTTTGCTTACCACAACTGCGGTCGCGGCTTTGGCGAGGGAGCATCCCTTGTGATGAACGATATCGTTGGCGGAGATCTGCGCGTGACCGAGTGGACTGCCGCTGCCGCACAGATCCTTTTGGAAGAGGACGCACTTGCCACCCCCACGCCGCTTTACCAAGCGCGCATGAAGGGACAGCCCGTTTTTGACACCCCGTACGCCAAAAAACAACTCTGATACCACCCAAGTGCCGAGAGGAGGTCTCTTGCTTTGAAATTGCAACTGAAACAAATAGAATGGAAAAAGGAAATAGGGAAGCACGTCTGGCACAATCTTGCCCTGCTTTTGTGCGGTACTTTGGCAGTCTTCTTTTTGGTGCTGGCGCTCGTTGCTTTGTTCTCCTTCCAAAAAAATGAGGGGATCGCCGTAAAGGAAGCCTTTGACGTCTCTTCCTCTCCCCTGGATACAACAAGTCAAAATTTTGTTACGCAGTTGAGCGGATACCTCGTCAATTACGAGGATAAAAAGGCGGACGTTGAAAAGATCGTGATCGTAGTCGGTGACGGCCGCGACCGCGAGGAGATCACTCTTGAGGGATTGACTCTCCATCCGCGTCTTGCGGAAGAGATCCGCCACGAATGGAAAACAAGCTTTGCGTTTGACCGCATCCATTCGGTCAGCGTGGTGGTCGGGGGAGAGCGTCAGCAGCTTGCCAACAACACCGCCGATTGGGAGTTTGATCCCAACGTGATCCTTTACGCCGTTTTGTGCGCAGTCTCTTGCTTTGGCACGGTCTTTGTTGCCAAAAAGCGCTATTACCGCTACCAAGAGGATCAAATGGCACTGCAAAACGCATAACGAAAAAAGATGGAACAGTACGCACTGTTCCATCTTTTTTTCTTTACTTATCTGCCTCTCCCTCATAAATGGAGTCCTCGGTAAGCGCTGAGAGAACCTCCTTGCTGAAATAGTCAAGGGGATCGACCTGCAGACCCTTTACGGTCATTTCCACGTGCAGGTGAGGCTCCTCGGCGATCTCGATCATAGCGGTGTCGCCAACGCTTCCCAAAAGCTGACCTGCCTCTACCTCTGCACCAACGGCAATGCCGTCTGCCATCTGCTTGGCGAGGTTTTTATAAACCGTTACGGCGTCTCCCGTGTGAGAAACCGCTACACACCAACCCATCATGGGGTCTTCCCAGATCTGTGCTACAGTGCCCTGCGCCATTGCACAAACGGGAGCGGCTTCCTCGGTGGCGATATCAATGCCAAGGTGCACGCGGTATTCGTTCAGCGTGGGGGAGAACACCTGCGTGTCAACGCTGTGCTTTTTGGAGAGCACACCGCCAACGGGCAGAGCAAACTCGGGCAGGGTGTTGCCTTGGGTGGGCTTATCGTTCTCGTTGGCTTGAGGGGGTGTCGTACCCTCGGGAGCAGGGCTCTCCACGGCGGGAGGTGTTGTTCCCTCGGGGGTCTTGTTTGCGCGGTTGTTGACTGCGGTGATGATAAGGACCACGGAGATGGAGAGAAGCACGATGATAGCAGAGAGGTAAACCGCACGGTTTACGCGAATGTGCTTCAGCTTTTTGAAGAATTCAGATTCTTTCCAGTTCTTTTGCATTTTGATACTCCTTTGATATGATGATATTGCGCCGCGGGGCAGGGGGAAAAGACCCCTTTTTCGCGTCTTGCTGTCTTTATTTTTTCCTCTTGTGGGCGTTTTATACAGTACCCGCGGTTTTTTTATCAAAAGACATGAAAATTTCACAAGAAAATCAGTGGGAGAAGAAACATTTCTTTCTTCTTGTTCATTGTTTGTCCATATATATATGCTAAAATATATTTTGGATTATTATACAGCGGAGCCAAAACGCTCCCAAAACAAGTCAGAAAGGACCCGAACCTCTCATGATCAAAATTGAGCATCTTGTTAAAAATTACGGTACCACCTGCGCGGTGGATGACATCAGCTTTTCTGTAGAAGAAGGCGAGATCGTCGGACTTCTTGGCCCCAACGGAGCGGGCAAGAGCACCACGATGAATATTCTGACCGGTTGTCTTTCTTCTACGTCGGGCAAGGCGTGCATCGCAGGTATTGATATTCTCTCCGATCCCATCGGTGCCAAAAAGCTGATCGGCTATTTGCCTGAGCAGCCCCCCCTCTATCTGGATATGACGGTTGGGGAATACCTCAACTTTGCATACGACCTCAAATGCTGCAAGCTGAACCGTGAGGAGCACCTGCAAACCATTTGCGAAACGGTCAAGATCAGCGATATGTACCACAAGGTCATTCGCACCCTCTCCAAGGGTTACCGTCAAAGAGTGGGCATTGCGCAGGCTCTCATCGGCAACCCCAAGGTCATCATTTTCGACGAGCCGACCGTAGGACTTGACCCCAAGCAGATCATCGAGATCCGCAACCTGATCCGCAGCCTTGGCAAGGCGCACACGGTCATCCTTTCTACGCACATCCTGCAAGAGGTGCAAGCCGTTTGCGACCGCATCGTCATCATCAACAAGGGCAAGATCGTTGCCAATGAAAAGACCGAGAACATTGCAAACGTTATGAGCCAGAACCGCCGCTTCAACGTCAAGATCGTCGGTCCGCAAAAGGACGTGCTTGCCATGCTGCGTGCTATGTCGGGCATTACCTATGCCGAGGGTTTGGCAGAAAGAGACGGTGATGCGTACTCTTACATGATCGAGAGCGATGCCGGCATCGACATCCGCAAAAAGCTGTTCTATCAGCTCGTTGAGCGCAACTGGCCTTTGGTTGGTATCGAATCTATGGGCATGAGCCTTGAGGATATCTTCATCTCGGTCGTTGACCACTCCGAGGAGAAGAAGACCGTAGGCGCCGCACGTGAGCGCGTGGCGCGCAAGGCGCGCAGAGGCGCGGCAGCAGCGCAAGAGAAGGAGCTTGGAGCTGCCCTGTATGCCAACGCAGAGCGTCAAAGAGCAGAAGCGGCAAAGACCGCCGACGAGGACGACGACGAGTAACCCTCGCCCATTACAGAAAGGAATTGCTAATTTATGTTTGCCATTTACCGTAAAGAGTTATCCTCTTACTTCATCAATCCCATTGGATATATCTATTTGGGCGTCTTTTTGGTGTTCTCGGCTCTGCTTTGCTGCTACACCACCATCATTGCAGGCACCTACAACACCAGTCAATATTTCTTTTACCTTATCATCGCATTCGTCATCCTCATTCCGCTTTTGACCATGCGACTGTTTGCCGAGGAGAGAAAAATGCGCACCGAACAAATGCTCCTGACCGCACCCGTCACCATTACGGGCATGGTTTTGGGTAAGTATTTTGCAGCCCTGACTCTGTTTGTGGGCGGCGTGCTGCTTTCCTGCATCAACTTCATTCCTCTGTACGTTATTGCCAACGCAGAGCGCGGCGGAACGGACTATACTCTGACGCATATCGGTCCTGTAACGGGGCAGATCGTCGGTTCTCTGATCGCCCTCATCCTTTTGGGCGCAGCGCTCATCGCCATTGGAACCTTCATTTCCGCACTGACCGAAAACCAGCTTTCTGCCGCCGTTATCACCATTGGCGTTATCGCGGTCATGGTTTTGCTCAACGTATTCAATATGCTCACCGATGCTTCGGGACAACCCATCATCGGCAGCTATGCCATCCGCTTTGTGATCGACTGGGTATCGGTGCTCAGCCGTTACAGCAATTTCAGCGCAGGTATATTCGACTATGCGGCACTCCTGTATTATGCATCACTGGCATTCGTTTTCCTCTTCCTTACCGTGCGCGTTTATGAAAAGCGCCGCTGGGGTTAATGCCCGGGAGGGAAAGCATTTATGAAAAAACGATTCATACGCAACAAAAAGGTGCGTTATGCCACGGTGGCAGCCACGCTGACCGTTATGGTCATTTTGGTAGCGGTGCTTGCCAATGCGGTGCTCTCGTCGGTGGTAGAGCGTTACGAGCTTTACACGTCCCTGACACCCACGCTGGCATTTGACGTTACCGAGGATTGCTACACCGTGCTTGAGAGTGCGTTTGAGGCGCATCGCAGGGTGAGCGGAAAATTGCCCGAGGTTGAGATCATCTTTTGCAATCTCGAGGATGCCGTAAAGGCAGAGGGAAGTGAAAACTACTACCTCTACTACACGGCGCGCGCCCTTGCCGACCGCTTTGAGAACGTCAAGCTCAAATTTTATGATATCTACATCAATCCCACTCCCGTCAAGCCCTACACAGTCAGCCACAATCCTCTCACGGGTGAGGAGATCACCACTCCCTTGAACAGTACGAGCGTGATCGTTGTGAGCGAGGGCTACCACCGCGTTTACAAGTGGACGGACTTCTACGTATTTGCCGATGATACCAGCACCCAGCCTTGGGCGTATAGCGGCGAGCGCAAGCTGAGCTCCGCCCTGATGCACGCCGTTGATAATGATGCGCGCATTGCGTGCCTTTTGACCAACCACGGCGAGGTCTCCTACGATTACGAGCTTTTGACCATTCTTGACGATGCAGGCTACACGGTCGTTTACATCGACCTGTATAAGGATCCCATTCCCGAAACCTGCGACGTCATCATCAGCTACAATCCCAATACCGACTTGGTATCCGATGAGCTCTCCCAAATCTCCGAGACGGAAATTCTGGACAAGTTCTTAGCACAGGACGGACATTCCTTCTTCCTCTTTTTGGAGAACGGAACGCCGAATATGCCCAACTTTGAGAGCTACATCAAGGAGTGGGGCATTGAGACCGAGTATGCAAAGAATGCCACCACGGGTGTCTCTCACCGCTACACGGTGCAGGATACCTCGGGCTCTCTGACCTCTGACGGCTACACCATCTACGGTCACGCCACGGGCAGTGACGGTGGTCGCTTTGTTGATCCTGCAAACGAGTACGTCATCTTTGGCAACGCTACCGCACTCACCGTTACGGGTGAGGGATACGTTGCACAGCAGGATGGAACGTACGTCAATATGAGCGGTACACGCACACTTTATCCCCTCTATCGCAGCAGCAATAAGACCACGCACTGGGCAAACGGACAAGCGGTTGACGGCGGCTCCTGCATTTTGATGAGCCTGACCGAGCAAAAGAGTGCCACGGGCTCCTCTTACGTAGGCGTGGTATCCTCTGTTAACTTTGCAACACGTATCTATCTGCAATCTGCCGTATACGATAACGGCGACGTCTTACTCGAGCTTTTTGAAGAGGTTGGCGAACGTACCGTTCCCACGGGACTGACCATCAAGCCCTTTGCCTCTTACGATATCAGCACCATCACCACCGCACAAATGCTGCGTTGGACGGTTGCGCTGGCACTCATCCCTGCTATCGGCACACTGACGGTAGCTCTTGTCGTGCTCATCAAGCGCCGCCGCGCATAACCAAAACCCCGAAGAAAGGAAAGAAACAGATATGAAACTCGGAAACGGATGGGAGCGCAAGCTCCGTCACGGCTCCGCCTCATTGGGACTTTGCATCCTCGTGCTTGTTGCCGTCCTTCTTGTCAACGTTGGCATGACGGCGCTTTGCACAAGTCAGTTCTGGTTTATCGACCTGACACCGCAGTCCACATATACCGTCTATCAGGAGCATAGCAATCTGCAAAAAAAGAGCGGACTTTACACCCTGATGGATGAGACCGTCAGCTATCTGGAATACATCTTTGAGGAAGTTAATCAGAAAAGAGAAGAGCCCGTACAGGTAGAGATCATCTTTTGTGACGAGCCCGACCAACTGACCAAGGTAGATTCCATGCGCTACGTGTATTACACCGCGCTCGCCCTGCAAAAGCAGTTCCCCGAGAGCATCAAGGTCTCCTGGAGAGACGTTTGGAGCAATCCTTCCTCGGTGGATATGTACCGCAGCACCTCGTATTCCACCATTTATTCCAGCAACGTTATCGTTGCCAGCGGCACGGAGTTCCGTGTCAACTCGGCGCGCTCCTTCTACACCTACGATTCTGATTCCGCTACCGACGTACCGATCGGTTACAACGGACAAAAGCAGTTCGTCAAGCAGATCCTTGACGTCACGGGTGCCGAGGCTCCCATCTGCTGCCTGACCGTCAACCACGGCGAGCCCTTTGCAGCGTTGGATCTGAACGACCGCGCAAGCTGGTCCGAATACAGCGAATTTATGAACGTTATTGAGGGTGCGGGATACGAGATCCAATATCTTGATCTCCAGACCGACGAGATCCCCGAAAACTGCCGCTTGATTTTGACCTTTGATCCCCAAACCGATTTCGTTTCCGCCTTTGGCAACGAGAACGTAACGGTCTCCGAGACCAAAAAGCTGGATGCGTTTTTGGATAAGTCCTATTCCTTTATGGTGTTTATGGATGCCGACACGCCCCCCATGCCCAACCTTGAGGAATACCTGGCATTCTGGGGCATTGAATACCAACGCGCCAACGGACAGAACGCAAACGGCGAGACCGTAAAGGGCAACTATGCAGTCATAGATGCCGCAAACGCACTCGACGGCACAGGCAACACCTTTATCGGTCAGTATCCCTTTGGCAAGGGCATTGGCGCGGCTGCAATGAGCGATATTATTGCAGCAGGCACCGAGCCCAAGGTCATTTTCGGCAACGCCATTCCCATTGCTTTTTCTTCCACCTACGATATCGGCTACGTGATGGCGGACGAGGAGAACGGTACTCCCGCTTACACCTTTGCACACGCAAGCCGCGACGGCTGGAACCGTATGATCTACGACGTCTTCCGCTCGGGAACCTCCGAGAACCCTGCAAACTACTCGGTTAAGAATGGTGGGGAGGTCCTTGTTGACGAGAACGGCGTGCCCATGGGCGGCACGGGCGTGTTCAACGTTATGACGATCTCGGCTGAACGCCGCACGCTTGGCGAGGGTATGGGATATACCACCGTCAACCAGCCCTCCTTTGTTTGCGCAGTCGGCTCTACCGAAATTGTCAAAAACGCACTTCTCGGAAGCACCGCCTACGGCAACACCGATGCGCTCCTCTCCGTTTTGCGTTACATGGGCAAGGAAGTCAACCCCGTTGGACTGAGCTTCCTCGCGCTCTACGATATGCAGATCGATACCGAGCAGCATATGGAGACCGATAGCGCCACGGGTGAGACCTCGGTGGCATCGGGCATCGTTGCAGCAACCGTGATTCTCACAGCTCTCCCCGCACTTACCATGACGGTTGCAGGCGTGGTCGTGTTGGTGAAAAGAAAAACACGCCAATCGGCGCGTGCGTAAGATCTACAAAAGCAGGTTCAAAGAGAAAGGGAATACAAACTACCAATGAAAACAGGAACCATTATCAACCTCATATTTGATGCCAATCGCGGAGCCGTATCCCAATTGAGCCGCGAGGGGACGGTGGGAGAGCCTTTTGGTCAGCTCCCAACCCCTACGCGCCGTGGGTACACCTTTGCGGGCTGGTATCACGGCGAGGTGCCCGTCACGCCCGATACGGTGATCGAAACGGACGCGGATATCCGTCTGGTCGCGCATTGGGAAAAGGCAGCCCCCGCCCCCGATAAAAAGCGCTCGATGCTCAAGCGACAAAAAACCGCCATCGTCATTCTGGCGGCGGTCGCGCTGGTGCTCATCGTCACCTTTGTCATCGTGTCGCAGCTCATCGCCATCTATTCCTTTGTTGACACCTATACGGTGGACGGCGTGGAGCACAACGATAAATATTACGTCAAACGCCACGAGGGCGTGTATAAGCTCTTTGATAAGGACGGCAACCTAATGGATACCAACGGGGTGCTTGACACCGTCTTTATTGCAAGAGGAAGCGGAAACGAGTATAAGATCGATCCCGAAACGGGTGCGCACACATTGCGCGCAACGGTAGATGCCGAGGACGGCGAATACTCTTCGGGTACCGTTCTTCTGGTCTTTCCGCAGGTCCGCTCAGAGTATATGTACTCCATCGAGATGAAGAACGAGCAGGGCGGAGACTATACCCTCTACCGCACCGCCGATGGCGTTCAGGTCAAGGGCTTTGAGGACTCCAATCTGGAGTTTGACCAGGATCTGTATGCACAGCTTTGCTTCTCCTGCGGCTACATGCTTGCCAACCGCAAAATGGGGCAGAACTCCACCGATCCGCTCATCCCTCGCCTTGCGGACGGAAGCATCGACTATTCCGTTTACGGTCTTGATACGCCGCAGGCGACCTACACCATCAGTGGCGTGCTCTTTAAAAAGAATGCCGACGGCAGCGACATGTACCAAAACGGCAAATACGTCATTGATTACGATGAGGACGGCAACCCGCAGCCCGATCCCGAAAAGACCTACACCGTTCACGTTGGTGATGCCATTCTTTCGGGCGGCGGCTATTACGTCCGTCTTGAGGGCAGAGGCTCTGTCTATATCATTACGACCGACTATATTGAAGATACCATATTGCAGCCCATCGAGCAGCTCGTTGTGCCGCGCGTGGTCTTTCCCGTATCGGTCACCTACCACAGCATGGGCAAGGATTTTCTGCTCGGCAAGCTTGACGACTGGACAAAGGATAAGATAGAGCTTGAAACGCTTGTTGCCTTTACCTACTCCGAGCTTGAGGAGCGCATCAACACCATGAACTCCACGCGCCCCTATCTGCCGGGCATCAGCGTTATGTCGGGCTACAACATCAACGATAACAGTGCCATCTCGGTGTTCGAGACCTTCTATTCCATCGAGGCGGTCGCCTGCCGACGAATCGGCTTAACGCAGGCGTCTATGGCAGAATTCGGGCTGGATAAAAACGTGCATTACCTCACCTACAAAACCTTTAGCGGCAACTACGACGAGGTAACGGGCGACAAGATGTACGTGCAAAACGAGCTCTTTATCAGTCAAAAAACAGAGAACGGTACCTACTACGTGGCAGCCGTCCCCTTTGATATGATCGTGGAGGTAGACCAATACTATCTCTCTTTCCTTGAGTGGGACTACATGAAGTGGTACAGTGAAGCCTTCATCTTCCACAACGTAGCCTATGTTCGCGACGTTCAATTTGAGTTTAACGGTGAGGCATTCGGGCTCCCCGAGGATCAGGTGTTTGATTTTGAGCTTGACAACTCCCTGAGCTATGCTTACTACAAAAATGACAAGGGCGAGTTTGTTGCAGTCAACCTGACCGAGGGCAAGGTCTATATTGAGGACGGAAAAAAGGTCTACAAGCGCAAGGGCGTTACTTATTCCGACCTTGTGGAGCTTGACCTTGATACGGTAAGGGTTGTCAGCAACAAGGAAATTCTCAAGGATCCCTCGCTTACAAACGTTGTTTACGTGCCCGAGAATTTCTACTACGTTACCGCAAATGGGGATAACGTAAAGGTCTCCCCCGATTACGTTACCAAAACCATCGAGTACGAGATCGAGCGCGATGAGAACGGCAAGTATCTTGGCGGACGCTACTATTACGTGGACGAGAACCGTGGTGAGCGTATCCGCGTCAACCGCAGCTTTGGCGAGCCTCTCTACCGCTTTACGTATACCGATCCGGTGACGAGAGAGAGCAACACCTACGAGGTCACGCTTGGCATCAGTGCAAAGGGACTTGTGGTCTCTTGCAACGGCAACGTTCTGGATTATAACATCTCCAATTCGGGTATGGGAGATGCAGGCGTTGAGGAATACGAAACGGTTACGGCTTCCGATAACTTCCGCAAGCTGCACATGGAGCTGCTCTATTTCTCGCTGATTGGCGACGTTGATCCCGTTGAGTTTGAAGAAAAGATGGGCATGAGCGTTGAGGATTATCTTGCAAGTGAGAGCAAGAAGCCCATTGCAAGCATCTCGATGCACGTTGAGGACTACTCAAGAGCGCTTAACGGCTACACCTATTACGATGAGGACGGCAACGAGGTCCGCTACTATGACGAGAACATCTCGCAGTATTTTGAGTATAAGTTCTATCAGTATTCCGACTGGAAGGTGTTGGTTACCGTAGAGCTCTTTACCAAAAATGAGGACGGCGAATTCGTTACCAATTCTCCCGACGGCGTGGTCGGCAAGTTCTACGCATCCACCGCGATCCTGGAAAAGATCGTTGGCGACATTGATCGCCTCTTGAATGCGGAGCTGATCGACAGCGACACAAAATATTAAAACAAAAAGGGTGCTCCGCTTTGGCAGAGCACCCTTTCGGTTTGTGCGGTTTTATTCGTCTTGATTGAGATTTTGGATGAATGTGATCAGATCGTCATAGCTGCCGTTGGGGTAGACGGAAATGTCAGCTTCCCTTGAGTTGATCAGGCAATCGGTCAAAAGAAAGACGCGGCAGCCAAGCGTTTGGGCTACCATATCCTCGGCTACGTCATTACCCACCATCAGGCATTCCTCGGGGCAAACGCCCAAAGATTGCATCACGTCAAGATAGTAAGCGGGGTTCGGCTTGCAAAAACGGGAGTTTTCGTAGGTGGTGTAAAGCTCAAAATCCGAGGTGGAGAGTCCCGCCCAGGCAATGCGACGCTCGGTCGCCATGGCGGGAAAGATGGGGTTGGTGGCAAGTGCTGTGCGCAAGCCGCACGCCTTTACGGTGTCCAAAATTTTGCGTGCCGCGGGGGTGTAGCCGCATGAGGTACTCACCTTGTCAAAGTCCTCGCGATAAAAGGCGGCAAAGTGCTCCTCATCCTTACGCGCGGGCTTTCCGTAGGCGGCTTCAAAGCCCTGCCAAAAGCGCTCCTCGTTGGTCTGTTTGCCGTCGTTTTTCACCATTGCGGCAGTTCCTTGCCAAATGGAGTCGACCAGTCTTTGCGGCTCATAGCCAAGGGGCGCCAAGCGGCGGGCAAGACCGCCAAAATAGGCTTTGACAAATTCGTTTTGATCCATCGGCAGCAGAGTGCCGTCAAGGTCAAACAAAACGGTGGTTATTTTCATACGGTCTCCTTTTCTTGAGAGGGTTCGACTGCCAAATCGGGCAGCACGTCCTCATCGTTTGGTGTGGTTTTGAGGAAGTACAGCATAAAGGGAATAGACAAAAGTCCCGTAATCACGTCTGCCGCAGGCTGCGCCAGCTGAATGCCCGTGAGCCCCAAAAGATGATGCAGGATCAACAGTACGGGGATGAAAACTGCGCCCGAGCGCAAGAGCGAGAGCAGGGATGCGATCCCCGCGCGGCGGATGCTTTGATAGAGCATATTGACGGGAACGGAGAGAGAGAGGAACAAAATACCGACGGTTGCATAACGCAGGGCGGGCACGCCAATGACGCGCACCTCTGGATGCTCCTGGAAGAGATAGACGATCGGCTCTGCAAAAATAAAGCCAAGGGATGCCAATACGGTCAAAAGGCAAAAGCCGAACACGGTGGTGAAGATCAAGCCCTTTTTTACGCGGCGATACTTTTTTGCCTGATAGTTAAAGGATGCCACGGGTTGAAATCCTTGACCGATGCCAAGACCGACAAACATTACCAAAGAAGAGAAGCGATTGACCACGCTCATGGCGGCAATGGCGGCATCTCCAAAAGGTTTTGTCAGATTGTTGAGCAGTCCGCCCGAAATCGAGTTGAGTCCCTGACGGATCAAGGAAGGGAAGCCGACCTTGCAAATGCCGAGATACTCGCGCGCATCGCGGCTGATGGCGCGAATGGAGAGCGTGCTTTGTGCCATGCGCAAATACAGAACGACCAGAATACAAAAGCTGATCAGCTGCGAAATGGCAGTTGCCATGCCCGCGCCAAAAACGCCCATATGGAAAACGCGAATGAGCAAATAATCGCCAAAAATGTTCAAAATACCGCCCGTTGTCAAGCCGATCATTGCATAAAATGCCTTGCCCTCATAGCGCAGGTTGTTGTTGAGTATCAGCGAGCCGATCATAATGGGGCAAGCGGTCAGCACCCAAAAGCCGTAGTCGCGCGCATAGGGGAGAATGGTCTCGGTGCTTCCCAAAAGGCGGAGCAGGGGATCCAGACAAAGCAGTCCGCCGATCGACAAAGCAAGGCCTATTCCAATACCCGTGAAAAACGCGGTGGAAACGTAGCGCGTGGCGCTTTTTGTATCCTTGTCGGCAAGCGCCTTGGAAACAAAGGTTCCCGAGCCGTGGCCAAGCATAAAAGCGATTGCCTGAATGATGGATTGCAGGGTGAACAGAATGCCCGTTGCCGCCTGCTGGCTTTCTCCAAGCGTACCCACAAAGTAGGTGTCTGCCAAATTATAAATACCCGTGATGAGCATGGAGATCGTCGTGGGGATTCCAAGACCGACGATCAGGCGCGCCACGGGCGTCTCGGTCATTTTTTTGTAGTAAAGATTCGCCTGTGTCATAAAAAACTCCTCGTTCTATAGTCAAACACTATTATACAGACAATCTGCAGAATTTTCAACAAGAAAATGTAAATATTCTGTTTTGGGGGAGCAAAGTCTGAAAAAAACGACAAAAAGAGCGGATTTTGAAAAAAACCAAGCAAAAAATTGGTGTGAACCCTTGACAAAACCGCCCTACTCGTTGTATAATAAGACGTAAGGACGATATTTTGAAAGGGGTTACACTATGAATTCCATGTTTATTGAATTTCTTGGCGCCGGCAACGTGCCGAAGGCCTTGGTTTGGGCGACCGAAAAGCTCTCCGCATTTGCGGCCAGCATTAAGATCCCCGATATGGTTTTGTTTGCTCTTGGCGCACTGATCGCACTCTTGGTTGGTGTCATTGGTTACAAGTGCGTTAAGCTTTTCTCCGCCGCTTGCTTTGGCGTTGGCGGATTTGCAGCAGGCTATGCTCTGTTCTCGGTAGTAAATACAAAATTCGAGCTGGATGCTCCCAAATTTGTTGGCGTCATCATCGGTCTTGTTTTGCTGGCTGTCCTGGGCTACCTGGCATACAAAAAGTTTGCATATGCACTGTTTGGCGTAATTGGATTTGCAATTTTCGTATTTGCATACTTCGTTTACCCCAACTATCTGCTCGCAGTTGCAGCAGGTATCCTTGCGGCACTGATTTCCACCTACTGCGTACGTCTGGCAGTAATCGTGATTACATCCTTCTTTGGCGGCTTCACCGTAGTTGCTATGGTATCCGCTATGGTTCCTTGGGTTAAGGTCTTCAACTTTAACCAAGGCATTACCAGCAAACTCATCGCTCTTGGCGTTTTCGTAATCTTTGCAATCATTCAGTTTGCTACTACACACTCCAAGAAGAAGGTAGAAGGCCCGAAGAGAGTGAAGATCAGACGCGTATTCGACGCTTGGTGATTTAGACCGGCACAATTCGCGCAGAACAAAAGCCACACTCGAATAGCAATTCAAATTTAGCTAAATTTGAATCAAATTGATACAAGGTTGAAACCCGTCGAAAAGATCGACGGGTTTCTCCGTTTTTATGTGTGGCTTTTTAGCCGCGCTCGACCTCTCTGCCGTACGTTTGTTTGTACGGCGACGATCGGTCGATCACGTCTTCTGCATCAAATTGAGCCGGTCTGGGGACTCACAATTCGCGCAGAACAAAAGCATAAAAGAAATTCGGTTCTATACGAGCCGAATTTCTTTTTTGAAAAAAGATAAAGTTTTTTTGCAAAAGGGCTTGCAATTTGTTCAAATCTATGATATAATATTGAGCGTTGCAGAAAAACTGCACACAGGGGTATAGCTCAGTTGGTAGAGTACTGGTCTCCAAAACCATGGGTCGTGGGTTCGAGTCCTTCTGCCCCTGCCAAATAAGGAACAGTAGATTGATACAATCGTATCGACCTACTGTTTTCTTTTTATCGTTAAAAATTGACCGAAAGTCCTTGGTTTTCAAGGGCTTTTTTGCTTTTGTGGTGCATTTCGGTATATGCGGTGCCTACATCTTGTGCTTCGGATGTCCTAAAATGCAGAAAAGCACTACTCCCCCGTCAAGGTGTAGTGCTTTTCTATCGTTAAAAGACCGCTATTCGTTAAATTACTGATATTGAAATCACACTTTCGTTTCGTATTTTCTATTATTATTCTCAAAACAAATAAAGCTAATTGTTGACTTATAAAAAGCATTATTGACATATACCAAAAGCCATGCTATAATTAGCATATACCAAAAATAAGGGGCTATGTGAGATGCCAAGACCGAGAAAATGCCGCAAGGTTTGCAGAATGCCTGTCGCAGATACATTCGTTGCTAATTCAGCTAAAGAGGAAGCAGTCGTTTTGACCGTTGATGAATATGAGTGCATTCGACTCGTTGACTATCAGGGTTTTTCTCAGGAGCAATGCGCTAAATATATGCAGGTATCTCGTGCGACTGCACAGCTAATTTGTGATACTGCAAGAAAGAAGCTTGCTTCAGCTCTTGTGAACGGATATACGATTCGCATAGAGGGTGGTGATTACCATCTTTGTGACGGGAAAGAAACACACTGCGGATGCGGTGGCTGTCAAAAGCACTGCCAACGAAAAAGTGATGCGGAATAAATAATGTTTTTCATTCAAAATTAGTATTTAGGAATTGGAGGTATAAGAAAATAATGCTAAGCAAAAACTGGAAAAGCATCGTTGCCTTTTTGTGCATATTATTAGTCATAGACTATACCTCTATCGTTTTCTTGCCACACGCACACGACTGCGTTGGTCCCGACTGTACTGTTTGCGCTTTAATTGAGACCTCACGCAACACGCTTATTGGTCTTGCACTTAGTGCAGCTGTATATCAATTGGCAAATATTGTGTTTATAATTTCAAGCTCATACAAATCTATACCCTCGGGCAATAATGGTACTCCCGTTGCTCTTAAGGTGA
>JAZNYU010000178.1:0-4956 GCA_045594605.1 Eubacteriales bacterium | reverse complement strand
AAGCCCTGCACCGTCACATTGACGGACGAGAGGGAAGGGCGCATCACCCTTACCGAGGGCAAATATCATCAGATCAAGCTGATGATGGAGGCCGTCCACAATCAAATTACCTATCTCGAGCGCATCACATTCGGTCCCTTGTCGCTGGATCCCACACTTTCGCGTGGCGAATGGCGAGAACTCACCGATGAAGAAATCACCGCGCTCAACCAATCATAAATCTATGTCCCAACAGAAAGGAACTGCTACAACGATGAACATTATCGAAAAACTCTCGCAAGAATTTAACATCAAGGTCGAACACGTCGAAAAGACGGTTGAACTGATCGACGAGGGCAACACCATCCCCTTTATCGCGCGTTACCGTAAAGAGGTTACGGGTAGCCTTGACGACAACGTTTTGCGTGACCTGAACGACCGTCTCAACTTCTTGCGCAACATTGAAAAGAGAAAGCAAGAGGTCTTTGACCTCATTTCCGCACAGGAAAAGATGACCCCCGAAATCGAAGCAGCCATTGCTGCGGCTGTTACCATCACCGAGGTTGACGATATCTACCGTCCCTTCCGCCCGCACCGCAAAACGCGCGCATCCGTGGCAAGAGAAAAGGGACTCGAGCCCCTCGCCGCCCTCATCATCGCGCAAGAGCCCACCTACGATCCCACAATCGAGGTGCAAGCCGAGGCGTTTATCAACGAAGAAAAGGGCGTTGCATCTGTTGAAGATGCCATCCAAGGCGCAAAAGACATTATTGCCGAGGATATTTCCGATAACGCCGAGTTCCGTAAGGAGCTCCGCCGCCTGACCTTTGAGTTTGGTACGCTTTGCACCAAGGCAGCAAAAGAGGAGGACTCCGTTTATTCGCAATACTACGAGTACGCCGAGGCACTCAAAAAGGTGCTTCCTCACCGCGTTCTCGCCATCAACCGCGGCGAAAAAGAGGATTTCCTCAAGGTCAACATCACCATCGCACCCGAGATCGTGCTCAACTTCCTTTTCTCGCAGATCCTGCTGAATAACCAAAGCCCTGCAGAAAAGTACGTTTCCGCAGCGATCCTTGATAGCTACGACCGTCTGATCTCGCCCTCTATCGAGCGCGAGATCCGCAGCGACATTTTTGATAACGCTTGCGAAGGCGCAATCAAGGTGTTTGCCGATAACCTCAGCCACCTTCTTATGGCATCGCCCCTGAAGGGCAAGACCGTGCTTGGCTTTGATCCCGGCTACGCACACGGCTGCAAGCTTGCAGTTGTTGATAAGACCGGTAAGGTCGTTGACACCGCCGTTATCTATCCCGTTAAGCCCCGCGAAGAGATCGAGAAGAGCAAATCCATTATGAAGCGCCTCATCACCCGTCACAAGGTTGACGTCATTGCCATCGGTAACGGTACGGCATCCAAGGAGAGCGAGATCTTTGTGGCAAATCTTCTCAAGGAGATTCCCGAGGACACCAAATATATCGTTGTCAGCGAGGCAGGCGCATCCATCTATTCGGCATCTAAGCTTGCCGCCGAAGAGTTTCCCGAGTTTGACGTTATGCAGAGAAGTGCAGTTTCCATTGCGCGCCGTTTGCAGGATCCTCTCGCAGAGCTCATCAAGATCGATCCCAAGGGCATCGGCGTTGGTCAGTATCAGCACGATATGAAGCAGGCTCGCCTTGACGAGGCACTCGGCGGCGTTGTAGAGGATTGCGTAAACGCCGTTGGCGTTGACATCAACACCGCATCCTACTCGCTTCTGTCCTACATTTCGGGTATCAATATCACGTCCGCGCGCAATATCGTCAAGTACCGCGAGGAGAACGGCGAGTTCACAAACCGCGCACAGCTCCTCAAGGTTCCGCGCATCGGTGCCAAGGCATACGAGCAAGCAGCAGGCTTTTTGCGCGTTCCCGGCGGTAAGGAGATCTTCGATAACACCGGCGTGCACCCCGAATCCTACGAGGCAGCCACAGCGCTCCTGGCAAGCTTTGGTTACACCAAAGAGGACGTAGCACAGGGCAACCTCAAGGACCTCGGCTCCAAGGTTGAGGGTGAGGGCATTGCCAACGTTGCCGCAAAGCTCGGCATTGGCGCACCGACACTCAAGGATATTGTCAGCGAGCTCGAAAAGCCCGGCCGTGACGTCCGTGATACACTTCCTCCTCCCATTCTGCGCGATGACATCCTCGGCATTGAGGACCTCAAGCCCGATATGGAATTGACCGGAACCGTGCGTAACGTTATCGACTTTGGTGCATTCGTCGACATCGGCGTTCACCAGGACGGACTTGTGCACATCTCGCAGCTTTCCGATAAGTTTGTTAAGCACCCCTCCGACGTTGTTAAGGTTGGAGACGCCGTAAAGGTACGCGTTCTCAGCGTTGATATCGCTAAAAAACGCATCTCTCTGACTATGAGAAGTCGCCAAAAGGCATAATTTAATAAATTAAAAACAGGTGGTGTTTTTTGCAAGAGAAACACCACCTTTGTTTTCAAACATTGTGCAGATTGCACAATAAAAAAGAGGAAATTTTGGGAGAAAAACATCTTCCAATTTTAGGGGAAATCTGTTATAATATATACGATAAAAAATATACCTCATAAGAGGCGCCAAGGAGGTCAATGATTATGGCAAGCATATCTCTCAGACACATTTATAAGAAGTATCCGGGCGGCGTTACCGCAGTTTCTGACTTCAACCTGGAAATTAAAGATAAAGAATTTTTGGT
The DNA here is from genome assembly GCA_045594605.1 of Eubacteriales bacterium. Lineage (GTDB taxonomy): Bacteria > Bacillota > Clostridia > Oscillospirales > CAG-272 > UMGS1865. Next base: position 2,248 of record JAZNYU010000178.1, on the reverse strand, counting down.
ATTGGTAGGTCCTTCCGGTTGCGGTAAGTCCACCACTTTGCGTATGATCGCAGGTCTTGAAGAGATCACTGAGGGTGAGCTCTTTATCGGCGACCGTCTTGTAAACGACGTAGCTCCTAAGGATCGTAAGATCGCAATGGTATTCCAGAACTACGCTCTGTACCCCCATATGACCGTATTTGAGAATATGGCATTCGGTCTGAAGTTGAGCAAGGTTCCCAAGGAGACCATTAAGAAAAAGGTTGAGGAAGCAGCTCGCGTTCTCGACATCACCCACCTGCTCGACCGTAAGCCCAAGGCTCTTTCCGGTGGTCAGAAGCAACGTGTAGCACTCGGCCGTGCTATCGTTCGTGATCCTCTGGTATTCCTTCTTGACGAGCCTCTCTCCAACCTCGACGCAAAGCTCCGTGCTACCATGAGAACCGAGCTTACCAAGCTTCACAACCGCGTTGAAACCACCTTCATTTACGTAACGCACGACCAGGTAGAGGCTATGACCATGGCTACCAGAATCGTTGTTATGAAGGACGGTCTCATCCAACAGGTAGATACTCCTCAAACTCTGTACGATAACCCCGTAAACATCTTTGTTGCAGGCTTTATCGGCACACCTCAAATGAACTTCCTCAACGGCTCTCTCGTTAAGAAGGAAGACGGCGTTTACTTCGTATACGAAGGCAACGAGCTCAAGCTGCCCCAGGAAAAGGCAGAAGCAGAAGCTCTGCAAGAGTACATCGGCCGTGAGGTTGTTGCAGGACTCCGTCCCGAGTGTATCCACGATGACGAGATCTCCATCTCCAAGTGCAATGGCGCAACCGTTGAGTGCGACGTTGACGTTACCGAGCTTATGGGTGCAGAAATCTACCTCTACCTCACCGTTGGTGAAGAGGGCAGACTCACCGCTCGCGTTTCTTCCAGATCCACCACCCGTGCCGGTGAAAAGATCACCGTCGGCTTCGATATGGACAGAATGCACTTCTTCGATAAAGACACCGAGCGTTGCTTCCTGCACTAATTCAAAACGAAAAATCAAAAAGGCTTCACACCGTGAAGCCTTTTTTTATCTTATTTTTTATTCTCCAACGCCTTGATGTGATTTTCTGCATACACACAAAATCCCTTTGTGTTGGGGTGCAGGTCATCGGCAAAGTAGGTCATTTCGTGGGGGATCATTTGCAGACCGTCAATCACGGTGATGCCAAACTGATGCGCCGCATCGGCAATGGTGGCGCCTACCTCGCGAATGTGCCCAAAGGGGAGCTGGATGGTGTCAAAATCGCCGCACCAAATGGGCGTAATGACGTACAACTGCGCCTCGGGGAAGAGCGTGAGCACCTTTCTGATGTATTCCTCGCAACGCAGATGAATGGCCTCAAGCGAGTGAAAACGCCGGGCATCGTTCGTTCCAAAGGCAACAAAAACGGTGTCGGGCTCAAAATCGCCGCGGTCAAGCGTTGTGGGCTCAAAGAAAGATCCGCCCACACCTTGAATCACACTTGCGGCGTTAAAATGGTCGCTGACCTGATACGCATAAGAGAGCGTTTCAACGTCCGAATTCCAACCCTGCGTAATCGAGTCACCAAGAAAGAGGAACTTGCGATCAAACTCGTGCGGACGCGCAACAGAACCGTCGGCAATCTCCAAAAGCTTAATACCGGCAATTACGTCGTGGCAGGGCAGATGGATGGTTACGCGATGCAGCTTTTCATTGGTGGAGACGTCAATGAGCGTGTCCTCGCCAGCAACAGCACGGGAGTTCTCCAAAAGAACGCCATCAATTTTGACCTCGTATTTGCCCGTGACAGTGGGGCGGAATTTCACCCAAGGCGAGTCGGTCCAAAAGTCCAGACGAACACCCGTCGAGGTTTTTGCGTTGCCATAAATAAAGCTATCGATAACCGAATAGGCATCGAGCTGCGCGGGTGTCATTTTGCAAAAATGCACACCGTCAATATTTTCCCAAATCTGCATCGCACCCACGGCAATGCTCTCTATTTGTTTAAAGGAAAGTCGCATATTGTGTCTCCTCTCTCCGTATTAGGAAGGGAATACCGCACTTTGCGGTTTTCTACATTATAACACAAAAAACAGGACTTGTAAAGCAGTTTTAAAAAATAGGCGAGATATTATAGACGGGAATCAGAACCAAGACTCGCTTGCTATGCAATCGAGTCGTAAATTTGCTTCGCAAATTCACCGCGGGCGCAGAGCGCGCACGATTTTGAAAAGCGTCATCTACTCCAAAAAG
>JAZNYU010000177.1:0-1710 GCA_045594605.1 Eubacteriales bacterium | reverse complement strand
TAAGATCATGATCGTGCCGCGCATTTATACCAATAAGCCCCGCACCACGGGCGACGGATACAAGGGCATGCTCCACCAACCCGATCCCCATGCCGACCCCGATCTTCTGAACGGTATCATTTCCATTCGTCGCTTGCATCTGCGCGCACTTGCCGAAACCGGATTTGGCTGTGCCGATGAAATGCTCTATCCCGAAAACCACCGTTATCTCTCCGACCTGCTTGCCTACGTTGCAGTTGGTGCACGCTCGGTAGAGAACCAGCAGCACCGTCTCACCGCCAGCGGCTTGGATATTCCCGTTGGTATGAAGAATCCCACCTGCGGCGACCTGACCGTTATGATGAACTCCATCACCGCGGCACAGCACTCGCATATGTTCCTCTATCGCGGTTGGGAGGTTAAGAGCGCGGGCAACCCCCACGCACACGCCATTCTGCGCGGATACGTGGACACCAAGGGACACAGCGCCCCCAACTATCACTATGAGGACCTTGTCAATGTGTATGAAATGTACCAAAAGAGCGGTCTTTCCAATCCCGCCGTCATCGTGGATACCAACCACGCAAACTCCGGCAAGCAATGCTTTGAGCAGGTGCGCATCGCAAAAGAGGTGCTCCACGCCTGCCGCCACTCAAATGACATCAAAAAGATGGTCAAGGGCTTGATGATCGAGAGTTATATTGAGGATGGCGCACAAAAGATCGGTCCCGACGAGATCTACGGCAAATCCATTACCGACCCCTGCCTTGGTTGGGAAAAGACCGAGCGTCTTATTTACGACCTGGCGGACGTACTCTAAAAAATCTTCGCAAGAGAGGAAGATCCTATGAGCAACTATAAAATCGAAACCAAATGTGTGCAGGGCGGTTATACCCCCACGAGTGGCGAGCCTCGCCAGATCCCGATCGTGCAAAGCACGACCTTCCACTACGATACCAGCGAGGATATGGCAAAGCTGTTTGACCTTGAGGCATCGGGCTACTTCTACTCCCGCCTGCAAAATCCCACCTGCGACACAGTAGCCGCAAAGATCTGCGAGCTCGAAGGGGGAACTGCCGCAATGCTGACCTCGTCCGGTCAGGCGGCAAACTTCTATGCTGTTTTCAACATCGCTACCTGCGGTGACCACGTCGTATCCTGTTCCACCATCTACGGCGGCACCTTCAATCTGTTTGCTGTCACTATGAAGAAGATGGGAATCGACTTTACCTTTGTTTCTCCCGATTGCACCGAGGAGGAGCTGGAGGCGGCTTTCCGCCCCAACACCAAGGCGGTCTTTGGCGAGACCATCGCAAACCCCGCACTCACCGTTCTGGATATTGAAAAATTTGCAAAGGCGGCGCACGCACACGGCGTACCGCTGATCGTGGACAATACCTTTGCAACTCCCATCAACTGCCGTCCCTTTGAGTGGGGAGCTGACATCGTTACGCACTCCACCACCAAGTACATGGACGGTCACGGCTCGGCAGTCGGCGGCTGCATCGTTGACTCGGGCAACTTTGACTGGATGGCACATAAAGAAAAATTCCCCGGCCTCTGCACTCCCGACGATAGCTACCACGGCATCGTCTATGCCGAAAAATTCGGGCAGGGTGGGGCATTCATCACCAAGGCGACCGCGCAGCTCATGCGCGATTTCGGCTCCACCCCCGCGCCGCAGAACGCCTTCCTGCTCAACCTTGGCCTCGAAAGCCTGCATGTGCGCAT
>JAZNYU010000176.1:0-4997 GCA_045594605.1 Eubacteriales bacterium | reverse complement strand
TGGGTGCGGCTAGACTTGTTTATCAAAAAGATAAAAGCTTGCAGTTTAATATTCCTTTTTCCACGTTCTGTGGACAAGCATCCAAAGACCGAAATCAATAACAAAATAAAGACCTACCAATATTACAAAAACAGTTAGCATTGACAAAAGTTTGACTGTAAAGGAAACGGCAATGCCAATAATGGTAACGAATGCAAAAAGAAATGCCAAAGTTGAAAACGCGAAAATCTCTGCCAAAAAGTGCGGGAATTTGATCATATATTGCCACTCCTCTTTCAAAGCAAAGCGCACTTGGTTCACAGATGCAAAATATTCTCGGCGCATTTCCGGATTTTCAAGTCTTTTGTTGTAAATTCGAATCAAAATAATCGTCAAGGGAATGCCGAGTAAAATAATCAGTCTGATAATAGGATTCTTGAAAAAATTTGCGATCAGTGATATAATGCTGAAACCGATAAAATAGATAGCAAGGCAAATCAGAGAGTACAAGGCGATGGAGAAAATCTTTTTGAAGTACAATTTTTTCATAATATGAACCTCCGCTTTTCAACTATGGATTCAGTATAGCACACGCAAAAATGCTTGTCAAGGTTATTCAACTGCTGGTTGTCTCCCCCTCCTCTGACGATTGTTTTTGGGACGTTTTAATCCACTTGACTGCAGTGCCTTGAGGGACTCTGAACCCAAACGTGCGTAAAATGCAGTGAAATGCAAAAGACACGGTGCGCACGTTATGATGGATTTTCGTTTGCGAAAATCCATCGGGGGGTGAGCATAAAGAGACGGGAAACAAAAAGCAGATACCCTTTTGGGTATCCCTTGAGGGACTCTGAACCCAAACGTGCGTAAAATGCAGTGGAATCCCCAAGACACGGTGCGCACGTTATGATGGATTTTCGTTTGCGAAAATCCATCGGGGGTTCAAGCATAAAGAAACGGGAAACAAAAAGCAGATACCCTTTTGGGTATCTGCTTTTTGTTTGGCGTGCCTTGAGGGACTCGAACCCCCGACCTTTTGGTTCGTAGCCAAACACTCTATCCAGCTGAGCTAAAGGCACGTATACGTTTTTTTCGTACTTTGATATTATACCCTATTTGTTCCCTTTTGTCAAGCCCTTTTTGAAAAAAAGTTTTATTTTTTTCAAAAAGTGGAAAAATCAACTCTCCGGAGAGAAAAAAGCCAAGACAGCCGCACCAACGTGCGGCTGTCTCTTGTTATCTTAACCTTTTATTTCCTTTTTCAAGCCATCCAGAACCTCACTCTCAAGCGTGACGTCGTCCTTGTATCGGTTTTCGACGTACAGATCAAAAATTTGATTTTCAACGTCGTCGTACTCTTTCTTGTGCCGAATCTCGGTTGGCGTTTCGGAAGAATAGATCGGCACGCCTTGGTGGATATTGTTGTCGATCACTCGCTTATACAAAAAGCCCAAGCGCTCCTTGTCGGTTTGCATATTCTTCCACGCGGTCGCTTTTTTGGCGCGTTTTTGCAACTGCACGGTCGCTTTTGTATCAAAAATGATTTTGGATCTTCCCTTCAGAACCGTTTGCTCTCCTCTTTCGGGAATGCCCAGCTTTTGGCGAACGATTTTGAGTACCCGTGCAAGCTTTTCGAGCACTTTTTGCATCGATGGCACCACGCGATATCTCCACTTGGTGCGCCAAAGCCTCTGCAACGTGTAGTAAATGGCGATCGCATCAAAGAGCATACAGAACATCACCGTGCCGCGCGTCATCAGATCCTCAGGTCTTACGATGATGAGATACAAAAGCATAGTGACGAACGCAATGCCAAGAATACTTGCCAATACTTCAAAGGCGTATTTGCGTATCTGCTTCATTTGCGCCCACCTCCCCCAAAAGGAATGACCTCTATACCTCTGCCCGTGCGGCGCAAGGTGTGCAAGAGCCCTGCCATTTTGCCGTCGACATGGGGCGTGATAAGATAAATGTCGGTCCCACGCGGCAGGTCGGGGGCTATGGTTTGCAGAATGACGTTGACGGAATAATCCCTTTTTGCGTTTGCGGAGATTTCGGCAAACTGCTCCAAAATCTGCTTGACGTGTACCGTTCCGCTGCTGCAGGGAACGTGAATATAGCGCGAATTCCCCACCGCACAATTGGTGGCAAAGCCGACGTTTCCGCCGTTTTTCAATGCCTCGCAGAACAAATAGCAAGCATAACGCAGTCCAACCTCTATCTGCTCCTCCACATCCATCAACGCCTCGGAATACGAGGTCAGATCCAAAAGGATCATACTGTTGTAGTTGCGCGAGCTATCGTAGTCATTGGACATCAATTGCCGCATGCCGCCCGAAAATCCGCGCGCGGATGCCTTAAAATTGATGGAACGCATCGGGTCTCCCGGACGGTATGCCCGAATGCCCGAGAGGAAGAAGGGATCCTCAATGTACTTTCTCGATGCCACCGTCTCCCCCGCGTGATAAAGGTCGGGCGCAAAGCCCGCATCGGCATCGTATTGATTGGGGTATGCGTAAAAATCGATGGGCGACTCAAAGGTGTACTCGGTGGAGCGATAGCGGATATAAGCGGTGTACATGTGAAAATGCTCGCGCTTGTCCGCCCGTATTGTGTGCACCTTTTGTGCGGTGGCGTGTGGCGGAATGTAAAATATGCTGGTGACCTTGGTGTGCTTTTGGCACTCGATGCCATCAACCGTAATGCCTGCGGGCATAAAGAATTCCACCCGAACGCGAAAGAGTGGAAACCAACTCGGGTTGCGGACTGTCTCGATCAATTCCAACGTCTCGCCAACAAAAATGCCATCCGTGGAGAATTGCCTACTGTAAACGACCTGATCCAAGGCGCGCAGCTTTGCCCTGCGGTAAAGTGTGACGAGCACAAAAACGACGATCCCGATCAGTACCGCGATCCAAAACCCGGGAGAACGCAACACCCGCCCCGCAAAATTTGCCAGACGAATTAAAAACTCCATGCCGAGTTACCTGTGCGAAAAATTGATCTGCTCGCTGGGCACGGCAACGCTTTCGAGAATACTCTCGATTAGATTTTTGCCAAGATCGCCGCGGTGATAAAAGCTATTTTGAAAAACGATGCGGTGCGCCAATACGGGAACCGCCGCGCGCTTGATATCATCAGGCAGTACGTAGTCTCTGCCCGCAATTGCCGCATATCCCTGTGCAACACGCACAAGCGCGATCATGGCACGCGGGCTCGCGCCAAGAATGACGTCCTTGGCATTCCTCGTGCATTCGCAAATCGTTGCGGCGTAGTCCAAAAGGTCGCGGTGAACAAAAACAGATGCCAACTCCCGTCTTGCCTCTTGAATACAAGCGGCATCGATCACCGCTTCTTCTTTCACCACGCCATTGGGATTTTGCAGCTTGAGTGAAAGAATATCAATGTTTTCCCCATGGGTGGGATATCCCATCGAGGTCTTGACCAAAAAGCGGTCAAGCTGCGCCTCGGGGAGCTCAAAGGTTCCCTTTGTTTCCACAGGGTTTTGCGTGGCAATGACCATAAAAGGCTCGGACAAAGGATAGGTCGTGCCGTCAACCGTAACCTGATGCTCTTCCATGCATTCGAGCAAGCCCGACTGCGTTTTGGGCATGGCGCGGTTGATCTCGTCTACCAGCAAAACGTTGGTAAAGACAGGCCCCTTGATAAAACGGAACTCGGATTGCTTCATGTCAAAAAAGTTGACGCCCACCAAATCGGACGGGAGCATGTCGGGAACACACTGCACGCGCTTAAAATCCAAAGAGAGCGACTGGGCAAACAGCTTTGCCAGAACCGTCTTGCCCGTTCCGGGAACGTCATCGATTAAAATATGGCCGCCGCAAAGCAGAGAGATAACGGCGAGCTCCAAAACGTGTTTTTTGCCAAGGATCACATCCTGACTTCTCGCATCAATCAGTTCGGCAATTTCTTTTACGCTGTAATGGCTCATTGGGTGCATACCTCGCATCAATCAAGATCCCCACGCTAAAACGAACTTCTCCACTTGTCGGGGTCATCATCAGTATACCAAAATTTGGTGAGGATGTCAAGTGGCAGGCAAAAAACACAACCATTGGTAGAGACGCGCTTGGGGATAACCACAAAATCGCAACCATCGCGAGGACACCGTAGCCCTTGACAAACACTTTGCTTAGGTGTATAATTATAATTACAAAGGATACTACTGCAACTATAGGCGCTTATTATTTGGGAATGATTCCTTACGTTGGTCCGTTTTTAGCCATTGGCATTCCGGTTTTGATTGAATATCTATGGTCAGGAGAGTTGAGTATTTTTGGTTACGGTATCGATGTGGAACCACTTTTGATAAATGGAAAAACTATCCAAGAATGGGTAAACGTTTGGGTGAATTCGTGGTTTGAATAAAAATCATAAGGAGGAAAATGTGAAAAAAAAATATTATTTTAACTCTATTTGGAATAGTGTAATTTATTTTTTGATTGTCTTGTTTTTGTTAGGATTACTCATATTATGCTTATTGGCGGATGAGAAATCTTCTGGAGTGGCCTTGATTATTTTCTGTTTGTCAATTTGCGTAGTATTATTACTGTTTTGGGTTGGTTTTAGTTTATCTATGAGAATTCAAATTGATTATGATAATGAGAAACTATACATAAGACATCCGTGTTTTTTGAAGATGCTGAATTTTCAAGATGTTTTATCAATTGAAGTTATAGACTACAATGAATTGGCTTTTGACTTTATTATTACCACAAAGGATGCGACAAAAAAATTATCATATTCAAGATATTACAAGAAAAAGCCGACACCTAGCATACAAACAAAGATTAAAGAGTTAAAAAATGATTTAATGAATGTTTCAAAGAAAAATTATTAGAATTCCCCCAAAAACGTCTTAAATTACAAAGATGGCGTTTCATGCGGCACCCTCTTTTATGATGAAAAATCGGTATTGATACAACAAAACTTATTGTATATCAATTTTTGAAGATTCAACAAAATCCCCAAGCAAAGTGGAACAATTCCACTTTGCT
>JAZNYU010000175.1:0-7129 GCA_045594605.1 Eubacteriales bacterium | reverse complement strand
ATCTTCCGTCTACCAAAACGTCGATGAGGGAAAGCATTTCGTCGGTGACGTCGCATCGGGGGTAGCTTCCCTCTCGCCAGAGCTCCTCGTCCAAGGTAAAGCCCGTAAAGCACCAAACGGTCTTTTCGGGGCACTCCTCGCGGAAGCGGTGCAAAAAGGAAACGAGGGCGGGTTGATTCTTGGGCTCAAACGGCTCGCCGCCGAGTAGCGTCAATCCGTTGATAAAATAGGGCTTGCAGGAGGCGATGATCTCGTCCTCAACCTCTCGTGTGAAGGGTTGACCGTAGCCAAAATCCCACGTTTGGGGTTGAAAGCACTCCTCGCAATGGTTGGTGCAGCCCGATACAAACAGGACTGTGCGAACCCCTTCCCCATTGGCGATGTCACATTTTTTCAGTTCACAGTAGTTCATAGCTTACAGATGCAGTACGCGCTCCTTGATCTCTTGCGTTCTGCCCTGGTTCCAATACTGCGTGCCAATGTAGCCGCAGGTACGGCGTGCAACGTTCATTTTGCTCTGGTCGGTATTGCCGCACTTGGGGCACTTCCAGATCAGCTTGCCGTCAACCTCAACGATCTCAATTTCGCCGTCCCAACCGCACTCCTGGCAGTAGTCGGACTTGGTGTTGAGCTCTGCGTACATGATGTTATCGTAGATAAAGCGCATGACCTGCAGAACTGCCTCGAGGTTTTGTTGCATATTGGGAACCTCAACGTAGCTGATCGCGCCGCCGGGAGAGAGTTGCTGGAACTGTGCCTCGAAAGCCAGCTTGGAGAAGGCGTCGATCTCCTCGGTTACGTGAATGTGGTAGCTGTTGGTGATGTAACCCTTATCGTTGATGCCGGGAACCACGCCAAATCTCTTTTGCAAGCACTTTGCAAACTTGTAAGTGGTGGATTCCAGCGGTGTGCCGTAAAGGCTGAAGTCGATGTTGTGCTCTGCCTTCCACTTTTTGCAGGCATCGTTGAGGTACTGCATAACGCTGAGTGCAAAAGGAGTTGCGGCAGGATCGGTGTGGCTCTTGCCGGTCATGTACTTAACACATTCATACAGACCTGCATAGCCGAGAGAAATGGTGGAATATCCGCCATAAAGGAGCTTGTCGATGGGCTCGCCCTTCTTCAGTCTTGCCAAAGCGCCGTATTGCCACAGGATGGGGGCAACGTCGGAGCGAGTGCCCTTGAGTCTTTCGTGGCGGCACATCAATGCCTTGTGGCAGAGCTCGAGGCGCTCGTCAAAGATCTTCCAGAATTTTTCAATGTTTCCGCCCGAGGAGAGTGCTACGTCGGGCAGGTTGATGGTAACAACACCCTGATTGAAGCGACCGTAGTACTTGGGCTTGCCGTTCTCATCAACGTAAGGAGTCAGGAAGCTGCGGCAACCCATGCAGGTGTAGCAGTGGCCTTCCCCATTTTTGTCGACCTTGAGCTCGAGCATCTTCTTTTCGGAAATGTAGTCCGGAACCATGCGGCGCGCGGTGCACTTTGCCGAAAGCTTGGTGAGATAGTAGTAGGGGGAATCCTCGTGGATGTTTTGTTCCTCGAGAACGTAGATAAGCTTGGGGAATGCGGGAGTAACGTACACGCCCTCTTCGTTCTTAACGCCCTGGTAGCGTTGAAGAAGGGTTTCTTCAATAATAATAGCAAGGTCCTTCTTTTCTTGCTCGTTTCTTGCCTCGCCAAGGTACATAAACACGGTAACAAAGGGTGCCTGACCGTTGGTGGTAAGCAGGGTGACAACCTGATATTGAATGGTTTGAACACCGCGGCTGATCTCTTCGCGCAGTCTCTTTTCAACGATCTTGGAAAGCTGCTCGTCGTTGAGGGTGGTGCCGATGGATGCCATTTCTTCCTTTACGGCTCTGGTAATCTTTTCGCGGCTTACCTGTACAAAAGGTGCGAGATGTGTGAGCGAGATGCTCTGACCGCCGTATTGATTACTTGCAACCTGTGCGATGATCTGTGTTGCGATGTTGCACGCAGTGGAAAAGCTGTGCGGGCGCTCGATCATGGTGCCGGAGATGACCGTTCCGTTCTGGAGCATATCCTCGAGGTTAACGAGGTCACAGTTGTGCATGTGCTGCGCGTAGTAGTCAGCATCGTGGAAGTGGATGATGCCCTCTTCGTGTGCCTGAACGATCTCCTCGGGCAAGAGCAAACGGGTGGTGATGTCGCGGCTGACCTCACCTGCCATGTAGTCACGCTGAACGCTGTTGACTGTGGGGTTTTTATTTGCGTTTTCCTGCTTGGCTTCTTCGTTGCAGCACTCAATCAGGCTCAAAATCTTTTCATCGGTAGTGTTGGAGCGGCGAACAAGAGCGCGGGTGTAGCGGTAAGTAATATACTTTTTTGCTACCTCGTAAGCTCCGTGTGCCATGATCTGGGACTCGACCAGGTCCTGGATCTCCTCTACCTCGGGGGCACGGTTCATGCGGATACAACTCAGCTCCACCGCCTCGGCGATGCGCTTGATCTGCATCGGTGTTAATCTTGCGTCTTCTTCAACAGCTTCGTTTGCCTTCGTAATGGCGGTAATGATCTTACTGATATCAAACGTAACTTCGGAGCTGTTTCTCTTAATAACCTTCATTTTCTCCTCCTTTTGTTTATAATTTACAAAATATATGCAAGCAAATTCGTCACATTGAACAACGCCTTTGCTAATGTGCCTAAAGGGTATCTATATTATACCATATTTTGTGTTTTTGTCAATAGCAAAACACAACATTTTGTGGTTTTTTGACAAGTTATTTTTTTGACAAAGATGCGACAAATGTTGCTTTTTAAGTCAAAAATTGCGGTTTTCAAGAGTAGTAAAAACGCCAGATGCAGAAGGAAGTCAAAGCGATTTTTTTGTGTGATAAAATCACATACACGCAAGGAAAATCATGATATAATGAGTGTGCAAAAAAGAAAAGGAGGACATAAAACATGTCAGTTGTAAATATTAATCAAGCAAATTTTGAAAATGAAGTTCTGAACTCCGATAGAAAAGTACTTTTGGATTTTTGGGCGCCTTGGTGCGGTCCGTGCCGTATGGTCCTTCCCTCGTTGGAAGCAATTGCCGAAGAACACGGCGACGTTAAAATCGCCAAAGTCAACGTAGATGAGGAGGAGACTCTTGCGGCTCAATTTGGCATTATGAGTATTCCTACCCTGATGGTATTTGAGGGCGGAAAAGTCCTTAACACTGCAATTGGTGCGCGCTCCAAAGATGAGCTTTTGAAAATGTTAGGCAAATAAAATAATGAAGAGATCCGCCGAAGCATCGGCGGATCTCTTCATTTATATATCTATGCATTAGCCAAGTGATGCAAGCTTATCTGCATCGATAATTTCAACGGTTCCTCGCGCGAGGGAAACCATCCCCTCGGTTTGGAAATACTTGAGCATACGGGTAATCACTTCGCGGTGTGAACCAATGTGATTGGCAATTCCCTCATGCGTAATTTTCAGCACAGCGCTCCCTTCAATAGCGGATTCTTCAATCAGGAAGGCTGCCAGGCGCTTATCCAAGCTCTTCCACATGATCTGCTCAATCAACCACATTACATCGGTAAAACGCGTTGCCATAATTTCATTGGTATAGTTGGCAAGCGGAGCTGACTCCTCTTTGATGTTTTGGTACACACGAACGGGAATAACCCAAAGCTCGGTATCCTTTTCTGCTTCGATCGTAATTTCAAACTGTATAGATTGCATCAAACACGATGCGGAGAACAGACACAGATCTCTATCAAAAAGACGATATAGAGTAATCTCTCTTCCCTCCTCGGAAAGTATATAGGCGCGTAACTGACCTGACTTGACCAAAAAAAGAGATGTACAATCCATGCTGGCATTATAAAGCACGGTTCCCTTTTCTACTTTTTTTGAGAAAACAGCCGAGCTTAGATTCTCTCTATGTTTCTGATCCAACCTGCTCCAAATTGGAAAATAGTCTTGAAATTCCATACAAGATATCCTTTCCGGACATAAAATCCCACTTATTGAATTCATTATACACGCTTTTTTATCAAAAATCAACCTGTAACAGGTAAAAAATAAAAGAATTTTTCCATGATTGGCATTTTGTGTGATATTATCACAGTAAAGAGGCACATTCTGCTATATAATAAGAGTGTAACAAGGCAAAGGCCTTGGTAAGAAATAAGTGAAATGGAGAAATTCTATATGCAATACTTACTTGTTTTTATAGAAGGCATTTTTACGTTCATCTCCCCTTGCCTACTTCCAATGCTCCCTATATACATCTCCTATTTTGCGGGCGGCGGTCAGCGCAAGATGAAAAAAACGTTAACAAATGCACTCGGCTTTGTAACCGGCTTTACGATCATTTTTGTCGCTTTTGGAGCTCTGGCAGGAATCATTGGCGGCTTCCTGCGTGAATATCGCGTGGCAGTTAACATTGTTTCGGGACTTTTGGTCATTTTCTTTGGATTAAGCTTTCTCGGTTTATTCGAGCTCAAATTTTTCAAGGGAATCCAGAAAACTGTTGATCCTGAAAGAATGGGCTTTTTCAAAGCACTTATTTTTGGCGTGATTTTCTCAATCGGTTGGACACCTTGCGTAGGTGCATTCTTGGGAACGGCATTGATGCTCGCAGCTCAGCAAGCACATGTGCTGGAAGGAATGTTGATGCTTTTCTTATACTCACTGGGATTGGCGATTCCTCTCATTCTCAGTGCACTGCTGATTGATTATCTCAAAAATGCATTTGGTTGGATAAAGAAACATTATAAAGTCATCAATACCATAAGCGGAATTCTTTTGATTCTGATCGGCTTTTTGATGGCAATTGGAATATTCGAGCAGGTGATTGGCCTGCTATCATAAGGAGGTTATTATGAAAAATAAATTTTTACTACTCTCACTTTCTCTCGTTCTGATCATGGCACTTGTCACATCTTGTGATTTTCAAGATCAACTACCGCAAAATCAACTCAACACCTATGCCCCTGAGCCCCAAAAGGAACAGACCACTCCTCCCCGTGACAGTTTAGAAAACGAGCAAACCACCCCCGAAATAAAGGACTCTGTTACCGACGAGGAAGAGCAAACGGAGCAAACCCAAAAAAATCCGGAATCCCAAGCCCAAACAACCCCGCCGCCGCCTCGTCTTGAGCCTTTGGCAATGGACTTTACGGTTTATGATGCGGACGGCAATGCCGTAAAACTTTCGGATTTCTTTGGCAAACCCATTGTTCTGAACTTCTGGGCGAGTTGGTGCCCCCCTTGCAAGGGCGAGATGCCGGACTTTCACGAGAAATATCTCGAGCTTGGCGGTGAAGTGCAATTCTTAATGATCAATATGACGGGCGGACGCGAAACTGTTTCGAGTGCCAAAAATTTCATTGAGCAAGAAGGATACACCTTCCCCGTATTCTATGACACGGCATATGATGCCGCCAATACCTATGAAGTATATTCCCTCCCCACCACTTACTTCATTGATGCGGATGGCTATTTGATTGCCAACGCGATTGGAGCAATCAATGCAGAAACTCTGCAAAGAGGAATTGATATGATTCGATAACACACAAAACAGAACGCCCCTCGCTGCGAGGGGCGTTCTGTTTTGTATTGTTGTATGACCTTTCAAAATCAAACGGGCTCCTCTGTTGCGGCGTGCGCTTCCTTGATTTTTTGCAGATCGAAGGGTGTCGTCTGGTAAACAAAGTAGTTGAGCCAGTTGCAATACAGAAGGTTTGCAGAGGATCGCCAGGTGGAGACGGGAACCTTACTCGGATCGTTATCGGGATAGTAATTTTTAGGGATCTCGATGGGCTTGCCCGCGTTGACGTCGCGCCAATACTCGCGCCCCAAGGTCTCGGCGTCATATTCGGGGTGTCCTGTGATAAAGATCTGTCTTCCCTTTTTGGTCGAGAGCGCAAACACGCCCGCCTCGGGTGAGGATGCCAAGATCTTGAGCCCGGGAATGTTTTCAAGGTCCTCGCGGTCAATGGTGGTGTGACGGGAATGCGGAACCATAAAGACGTCGTCAAAGCCGCGGAAGAGCATGGAACGCTTATAGTCGGCAATATGCGGAAATACGCCGAACATTTTTTTGTCAAGCGCCTTCTTTTTTACACCAAAGTGGTAGTAAAGTCCTGCTTGCGCGCCCCAACAGATGTGGAAGGTGCTGTGAACGTGCGTGGTGCTCCACTCCATGATCTCGCAAAGCTCCTCCCAATACTCGACTTCTTCAAACTCCAGCATCTCAACGGGCGCACCCGTGATGACAAGACCGTCAAAGTAGCGGTCTTTGACCTTATCAAAGGTGGTATAGAACGCCAGAAGATGATCCTCGGATGTATTTTTGGATTTGTGAGAGGTGGTGTGCATCAGTGTCAGCTCCACCTGCAAGGGGGTATTTCCCAAAAGACGGGAGAGCTGCGTTTCGGTATCGATCTTTGTGGGCATGAGATTGAGCATCAGGATCTGCAAGGGACGGATGTCCTGTGCAACGGCGCGTGCATCGGTCATGACAAAGATGTTTTCCTCGGCGAGTGTTTTGGTGGCAGGTAATCGGTTGGGAATTTTGATGGGCATTACGTCCTACTCCTTTTTGTTGTGTTCGTATAGATCAGATGGATTCGAGTGCTTGCTTCAGGTCAGCGATGAGGTCCTCGGCACTCTCCAGACCGCAAGAATAGCGGACAAGGTCGCCCGATACGCCTGCTGCGAGGAGCTCCTCGTCGCTCATTTGTCTGTGGGTAGCACTTGCGGGATGCAGGCAGCAGGTGCGCGCATCGGCTACGTGGGTTTCAATTGCGGCGACTTTCAGATGCTTCATAAACTTCTCTGCCGCCGCTCTGCCACCCTTAACACCGAAGCTGACAACGCCGCAGGTGCCCTTGGGCATATATTTTTTGGCGATCTCGTAGTATTTGTCGCCCTCAAGGTCGGCATAGGTCACCCAAGTAACGTTGGGATGGCTCTTGAGGAAGGTTGCAACGGCAAGTCCGTTTGCGCAGTGGCGCTCCATGCGGACGTGCAGACTCTCAAGGCCGAGGTTGAGCAGATATGCGCTCTGCGGCGCGGGGGTGGAACCAAAGTCGCGCATGAGCTGCGCGGTCGCTTTTGTAATGAATGCCCCACCCTGCCCGAATTTTTCGGCATAGACGAT
>JAZNYU010000174.1:0-5668 GCA_045594605.1 Eubacteriales bacterium | reverse complement strand
CCAATCACCTTCGAGGCGGCGATCTTTACCAATCTGACGCCTGAGCATTTGGATTTTCACAAAACGATGGAAGCATACGCCGCCGCCAAAGCAATGCTTTTTCAAAAAACAAAATTGGCGATCTGCAATGCCGATTCGCCTTACTGCGCGAGGATGCTGCAGGATAGCACCTGCCGCCGCATGACCTGTACAATAAAAGGCAAAAGTGCCGATTACAGTGCAGATGAGATCGAGCTTTACGCGCAAAACGGCGTTGCTTACCGTCTTTCTTCCGCGCGTACACGCCTGCGTGTTTCCTGCCCAATAGCAGGGGAGTTCACCGTTATGAACTCCATGCAAGCCGCCATTTGCGCCCTTGAGCTTGGCTGCAGTCCCGCCGCCATTAAGACCGCACTTGCCACAATGGGCGGTGTGAAGGGGAGAATGGAGCGCGTGCGACTGGGGCTGGAAGCCGACTTTTCAGTCCTCATTGACTACGCACACACTCCCGATGCCCTTGAAAAGCTGCTCTTGACCGCCAGGGACCTCGTGCAAAAGGGAGGCAGAACGGTTGTGCTCTTTGGTTGCGGCGGAGACCGCGACCGCAGCAAACGAGCCGTTATGGGCGAGATCGCCGCGCGACTTGCCGATCACGTGATCATTACCTCTGACAATTCCCGGGGTGAGGATCCCATGCAAATTATCTGTCAGATCGTATCGGGAATACCGCCGCAAAAAGCCTATACCATTATCCCCGACCGCGCATCCGCCATTCGCTATGCAGTCAAGAACGCAAAAGCAGGCGACCTGATCCTGCTTGCGGGCAAGGGACACGAAGAATACGAGATCGTAGGAGGGGAACGCCGCCCGTTCTGCGAGGGAAGTCTTGTAAAGGAAGCCTTCCGTGCGCGCCTGCGCGAACAAAACGGCGATGACGAAAACAAAGGAGAACCGACTGTATGAAGATTCAACTTTCCATGCAGAATGGTATCACGGCGCACGCACTTGCCCGTATGTGCCGCGGTGTCTTGCAAAACGAAGAAAATTCCAATCTTAACATATATTCCATTTGTACCGACTCTCGTGAGGTTGACGAAAATACCGCTTTTTTTGCCCTTGTGGGCGAGCGTGTCAACGGTCACGATTACATCCCCGCAGCCATTGCGGCAGGATGCCACTGCGTTATCAGCCAGGAGCCTGTCGCACCTGACCTTTACGGCAAAGACGTTGCCGTTATCTTGGTCAAGGATAGCGAAATGGCGCTCTCCTATATGGCAAGCGCGCAGCTGGAGGGCAGACGCTTTCCCACAGTAGCCGTTACGGGTAGTGTGGGAAAGACCACCACCAAGGATATGATCGCCGCCGTTATGCGCGAGGGGAAGAACACCTACGTTTCTTCGGGTAACCACAACAGCGTCATTGGCATGCCGCTCTCGGTTATGGAGATCCCCGAGGACTGCGAATGTGCCGTCTTGGAGATGGGCATGAGCAATTTTGGTGAGATCGAGCGTATGTCGCTCGTTGCCGAACCCGATATTGCCGTCATTACAAACATCGGTTCCTCGCATATGGAAACGCTTGGCGACCGTAACGGCATCTTCCGCGCAAAGCTGGAAATTCTGTGCGGACTGAAAAAGGGCGGCTATCTCATTCTCAACGGAGATCAACCGATCCTCTCGGGTGTTGGCGGCAGAAGTTACCACACACTGTATGTGTCCTTAAAGCGACCGAACGCCGACTTTTTTGCACAAAATATTCAGGTGGAGCTCGGCGGTACGTATTTTGACGTTGTCTACAAGGGAACAACCTATCCCGATTTCTATATCCCCGTCAGCGGACGCCACAACGTGTTTGCGGCTCTGTATGCCTTTGCAGTGGCTACTCTGCAAGGACTCACACCCGAACAGATCAAAAACGGACTCAAAAACTTCCGGTCCGCAGGCATGCGACAGGAGATTTTGCACGTTGGTGGCAAAACGGTGATAGCCGACTGCTACAACGCCGCTCCCGAATCGATGAGGGCAGCCATTGACGTTCTTTGCGAATGTGCACCAAAGGGCAGTCGCCGCATAGCAGTGCTTGGCGATATGCTGGAGCTTGGCAAACATAGCATTATGGTGCATCGGGGAATCGGAGGATATCTGCAAGACCGTGGTGTTGACCTTTTGTTTGCCGTAGGCAAGGGCGGTATTGAGATTGCGCAAGGCGCTGTTGAAGTAGGTATGGATCCTGCCAAAACAATGCTTTTCATTGATTGCAATAACGTCGACGCCATCGCCCGGGCATTGGCATCCCACACGCACGCGGGGGATACACTTTTGTTCAAGGCAAGCCGCGGCGTTCAACTTGAACGCGTGCTCAACGCCCTGAAGGAACTGTAACAAAGACAAAAAAGAGAGGATAATCAGATGAGAGAATTCAGCATCATCCTTGTACTCGTCACGCTCGGCGTATTTGCCCTTACGGCATTGGCAGAACGCATCCTGATCCCAATATTGCGCTCGCACAAAGCGGGGCAAAAAATTCTGGATATCGGACCTCGCTGGCACAAATCCAAAGAGGGAACTCCCATTATGGGGGGCATCGGCTTTATTCTTGCAATCCTTGTTGTGGTCGCGATCTTCTTTGTTTATGCGGCAATCAAGGGAAATGCATCCGACTACATTCCGCTTGCCCTTACCGTTGCGTTTGCAGTAGCAAACGGCGCGGTTGGATTTGTGGATGATTACTGCAAGCTGATCAAAAAGCAAAATGAGGGACTGAACCGCAAGCAAAAGCTCGTTTTGCAGTTTGCCATAATAGCCGGCTACCTTTGCGTGATGGGGTATACGGGAAATCTGCCGAGTGAGGTAGTCATCCCCGTGATCAATCTTCCCATTCGCGGCTTCGTGTGGTATATTCTTGCCGCCATTTTGGCAGCAGGCGTTATCAACGGCGCCAACTTTACCGACGGACTTGACGGACTTGCTTCCTCGGTCACCTGCGTGATCGGCATCTTCCTGGCAGTTTTTGCGATCCTTGCAAAGGATCTCGGACTCTCCATCGTCGGCGCAGCCATCATCGGTGCGACCCTTGGATTTTTGCTTTACAACTTCCATCCCGCAAAGGTGTTTATGGGGGATACGGGCTCGCTCTTTCTCGGTGGCATCGTCATGGGCGCCATATTCCAAACGGGCAAGCCTCTGCTTTTGTTCCTCGTTTGCGCAGTTTATATCATCGAACTGCTTTCCAGCCTGTTGCAGATCCTTTATTTCAAGGCAACCAAAAAACGCCTTTTCAAAATGGCACCCATTCATCACCACTTTGAAAAATGTGGATGGGGAGAGAATAAGATCGTTCTTGTTTTCTCGCTCGTCGAGCTTGCATTCTGTATTCTGGCATTCATTCTGACAAGATAAAAACCTCGAAAGGAGACCTTTGCTATGAACCAACAACCAAATACGGCAAAGCGCTCCTTTGGCTTTGCAAAAAGACCTGTTCGCGAGCCCGACACGCAAACCAATTATGAAAATCCCACGGGATTGGTAAAGGGAAGTGTGGACGTCCCGTTCCTGCTCATTACGGCGGCGCTTGTGCTCTTTGGTTGCGTTATGATCTACAGTGCTTCTTTTGTGTTTGCACAAAAGCATCACGACACATCCACCTACTTTATTGTGCGTCACGTCATCTTTTTGATGATGGCGGTTGCATTCACCTACGTTGTTGTCAGATATTGCACACCGCGATTTTGGTATGATTTCAGCTATATCTTCTACGGCATCTCCATCGTGCTCCTGCTTTTGGTCCTGACCCCCTTGGGAACTGACCTCAATAGTGGTGCGCGCCGTTGGATCGACCTCAAGGTCATCACCCTGCAGCCCTCGGAGCTTGCAAAGCTTGCCTTGGTTCTTACCTTAGCGCGCTTTATGACAACGCATCAGGAAAAAGTCCTCTCGCCGCACAAATTCGGGGGAGACTTCAAATACGGTGTCCTCTATCCCGGCTTGATGATTTTGGGCGTTGGCGGACTTGTAGCACTCGAAAAGCACATCTCGGCACTTGCCATCATCGGTATGCTTGGCATCAGCCTGATGTTCCTTGGCGGCACGCGCATCAAGTGGATCGCATCTCTTGGCGGCATTATCGCCGTGGCAGCGTGCATGCTCATCATCTTCTTCCCATACGCTTTTGCCCGTGTTGACACTTGGCTCAACATTGAGGAAGCCGACCCGCTTGGCTCTGCGTGGCAGACCTTGCAGGGACTGATGGCGATCGGCTCCGGCGGACTTTTTGGTAAGGGACTTGGCAATAGCCAACAAAAATACGGCTTTGTATCGCAGCCGCAAAATGACTTCATCTTCACCATTGTGTGCGAGGAATTCGGCTTTATCGGTGCCGTCCTCGTCATTGGATTGTTCGTAGCCTTTGTTTGGCGCGGCTTCCACATCGCGCGCCACGCGCCCGATAAATGCTCGTCGCTCATCGTTTACGGACTGACCTTTAAGGTTGCGCTTCAGGTCATCCTGAACATCGCGGTCGTCACAAACTCCATGCCCAACACGGGCATCTCACTGCCGTTCTTCAGCTACGGCGGAACCTCACTGATGCTGCAGATCTTGGAGGTTGGTATCATCCTCTCCATCTCGCGCTACGCATCGCATAAAAAAATATAAAACAGGAAAGGGAGCAAGCGAATGAAAAAAATCAGAACACAGCAGTTTTTCAAAACCTTATATACATCCATGGGCATCGGCGGCGCATTTTTGCTCTTTGTGCTCATTTTTGGCAGAAGCATTGCCGCACACAATTTTGACTTTTTGATCGGTTGTGCGTTCAGCGTTCTCGGCCTTGCGGGCATCAGCTTTTTGGTGTTCTGCTTTTTGCCGTACTTTCACGGTGACCGCCGTTGGTTTGCCATTCCCTCGCTCCTGACCGCAGTATTTATGATTGGCACGGCAATGCTGTGGCAATTCCCAATGGGAGGAATCTGACATGCGCGTATTACTGACAGGTGGCGGAACGGCAGGACACATCAACCCTGCACTCGCCATAGCAGAAACCATTTTGAGAAACGCTCCCGGTTCAACCGTCGAGTTCGTCGGCGTTGCAGGCGGCAAAGAGGATGAGCTTGTTCCGCGTGCGGGCTATAAGCTCCACCACGTCAAATCCTCGGCTCTGCAAGGCAAAAAAGGATTGGGACGGTTTGCTTCCTTGGCACTTGCGGCAACCTCGCCGTATCTGCCTTCCACCGTTTCCATTATCAAAAAGTTCAAGCCCGATATAGTCATTGGTACGGGCGGATATGCTTGCTGGCCCATTATGGCGGCAGCGGCAAGAATGGGCATTCCCACGGCTCTGCACGAATCCAACGCGCACCCGGGACTTGCCGTTCGTCGCTTGCAGAACAAGGTCGACCGCATTTGGATCAACTTTCCCGAAACCGCCGCAGCCTTTGGTAACAGTCCCAAGGTGATCTGTGTCGGCAACCCGATTCTGCAGGACTTTTCCACCGTTGACCGCGGAGAGGCTCGCGCAAAGCTCGGCATAGCTCCCGATCAAAAGCTCATACTCTCCTTTGGCGGTAGCAACGGGGCAGAAAAGGTCAACCAAGCCGTGATCGACATTATGAACACGACCGTTGCAAACGATAAACAGATCATTCATCTGCACGCCAGCGGAAAGATCAACTATGAGGATACAAACAAGCTTT
>JAZNYU010000173.1:0-4717 GCA_045594605.1 Eubacteriales bacterium | reverse complement strand
GCACAAACCACCCAAAAGCAAGAGGTTGAACTTCCACCGGTTGTTGACGGCTCTTATTTTGAAGCGCACTTTATTGATGTGGGACAAGCGGACTGCATGCTTATTATTTGCGACGGACAGGCAATGCTGATTGATGCAGGCAATCCCGACGATGACGATATTATCATCGATTATCTCAAGGAGCACAACGTCAAGCATTTGTCCTACGTTGTAGCAACGCATCCGCACTCCGACCACTACGGTGCTTTCACAAGCGTTTTGCGCCACGTAACGGCAGATACCGTTTATTCACCCTTTGCAACAACCGACGTCAGCGGTTTTAACAAGTTTATCAACTACGTTACCTATACCATGCGTAACCGCGTGATCGTTCCCGAGGTCGGTCATCAGTTCACCCTTGGTTCAGCAAGAGTAACGGTTCTCGGTCCCTTGCGTACCGACTACGAGGACATCAACAGTACTTCTATCGTTTTGCGCGTTGAGTATGGCGATCTTGCATTCCTCTTTACGGGAGATATGGAGGGAGAAGCGGAGTTGGAGCTTGTAAAGAGCGGCGCCAACCTCAAGGCAGACGTAATTAAGGTCGGTCACCACGGCAGTTATTCTTCCAGCTGGTATCAATTTTTGCGCGCGGTTCAGCCTACCTACGGTGTAATTACCTGCGGCAGAAACAATGAATACGGACATCCTCACGAAACCGTTCTTTCGCGTTATCGCGATGCAGACGTCAAGCTCTACCGCACCGATATGCAAGGGCACATCGTTTGCAAAAGCACCGACGGCAAGACCTTGACCTTTACCACGCAGATGAACCCCGACGCCAACACCAATCCCACGGCGGCACAAGGCGATATTTCTTATCTGCCTACATACCTCTATTACGAGGAAAAATTCAATTAAAAGCATTGATCCCCACAGCGTTTTCTGTGGGGATTTTTTTATTTCAGTGCATCACGCAGGGTAGCCAGTGCGGCTTTTTCAATGCGCGAAACGTAGGAGCGCGAAATGCCAAGTGACTGCGCGATCTCTCTTTGCGTTTGCGCTTTGATGCCGCCAAGACCGTAGCGCATCATAATGATCTGTCTCTCGCGCGGTGAGAGTAGCTTTTCCACAAATACAAGCATCTTTTCGGTGGTGATCTTGCGGTCGATCTCCTCGGCAATATCCTCGTCGCAGCAAACCACGTCTATGTAGGTCAAGGGATTTCCGTCGCGATCTACGTCGATCGTTTCGTTAATGGAGATCTCGGATGCAAGCTTTTTTTGTGATCGAAAATACATCAAGATCTCATTTTGAATACACTTTGCCGCATAAGTTGCAAACTTTGCGCCAAGGTGAATATTAAAGGAATCCACCGCCTTGATCAGCCCGATCGTGCCGATCGAAACCAAGTCCTCTTGCGATTTTGCGCCCGAATAGTATTTTCTGACGATGTGCGAGACAAGACGCAAATTGTGCAAAATCAGCTTTTGCCGCGCATCCTCGTCGCCCGACTCTGCCGCCAAAAAGCAAGCGCGCTCTTCCTCGTCGGAAAGTGTGGGCGGAAAGCTTTGCGGCGTGTTGATGCCAAGAATGAGATGCAGGACGCGTGTAATGTAAGAAAAAAGTGTTGCGAACATAAATTCCACCTCCGATTTTGTTCTGCTCTAATATATGCACGGGCGGAATTTTTTTGCTTGTACGCCTCTTTTCTTGTTGACACACGCGCGCTTGTGTGGTATACTAAATGCAGATTGAAAGAACGGAGACGGTTGATTATGAAACAACTTTTCGGCAATGCAGTAGTAGGACAAAGCGGTGGACCGACTGCCGCAATCAATGCAACACTCGCAGGCGTGATCCGCGGTGCCCAAAAAAGCACCTCTATTCAAACTCTTTACGGCATGCGTAACGGTGTTGAAGGTTTGATGAAAGAGGATCTGATCGATCTTTCTGCCTATTTCGACAGTGAAGAAAAATTGGAGCTTTTGGAGCATACCCCCGCTGCAGCCCTCGGTTCTTGCCGCAAAAAGCTGCCCAAAATGGGTGAGAACGATGCTTTTTATGAGAGCTTGATGTCCATTTTTCAAAAATACAACATCCGCTATTTCTTCTACATCGGCGGTAACGATTCCATGGATACCGTTGCAAAGCTTTCTGAATATACAAGAGCACACGATTATGAAATGATCATTCTCGGTGTACCGAAAACCATTGATAACGACCTTGTGGGTACTGACCACACCCCCGGCTTTGGCTCTGCAGCAAAGTATATAGCAGTTACAACGCAGGAAATTATCCGCGACTGCGCGGTATATCGGGTGCCCGCCGTAACCATTATCGAGATTATGGGACGCGATGCAGGCTGGCTGACGGCGGCTTCTGCCATTGGCAGAGTTGTCAACGGCATTGAACCAGACCTTGTCTATTTGCCCGAGAGAGTATTTGATATGCAAACATTCTTCTCGGACGTTCGTGCCGCTCTTGCAAAGCACCCCAACGTGGTTATTGCTGTCTCTGAGGGCATTCGCTTTGCCGACGGTCACTACGTGGGTGAAGGAACACAAACAGGAGTGAAGGACGCTTTTGGTCACGCATATCTCGCAGGAACCGGCAAGGCACTTGAGCTTGCCATCAAGGCGGAAATCGGTTGCAAGGTTCGTTCTATCGAGCTCAATTTGCCCCAACGCTGCGCCGCACATCTGGCATCTGCGCAGGATCTGCATGAATCTGTCGAGACCGGTAAATTTGCCGTTCAGACTGCCGAGGTGGGAATCACACGACAAATGATCACTGCCCGTCGCGTATCCACCGAACCTTACCTGATCACATTCGAGCCTCGTGACGTCAGTGAGATCGCCAACAAGATCCGCTACGTTGATGATGCATTCATCAATGCAGAGGGCAACCACGTCACAGACGAATGCTGCCGCTACCTGCTTCCGCTCATTCAGGGCGAGGTAGCCTGCAAATACGAAAACGGTCTGCCCGTACATATTATTCTTTGATCTTTTTCTGAACCGTTCTAAATATCCGCACTTTTTCGTACATTGTAACGATGTTAACGAGGAGGTACGGATATGGAACGTATCATGATAGTAATGGGCACGCGCCCCGAGGCGATCAAGCTTTGCCCATTGGTTTTGGAGCTGAAGCGGCGCAAAAAGCAGGAAATTTTGGTCTGTTCGACCGGTCAGCACCGCAGTATGCTGGACGGCGTTTTACGCGCCTTTGGTGTCAAGCCCGATTTTGACCTTGACGTGATGCGAACGGGGCAAACGCTTTCAAGCGTGACGGCACGCATCCTGAAGGGGCTGGACGAGATTTTTGCCGCCGAGCATCCCGACCTTGTTATTGTGCAGGGCGACACCACCACCGCTTTTGCAGGGGCCCTTGCGGCGTTTCAACGAAAGATCCCCATCGCGCACGTCGAGGCAGGACTGCGCACCTATCATATCGACTCTCCTTATCCCGAGGAGTTCCATCGGCAGGTGATCGGCCTAATTGCCAAATGGCACTTTGCCCCCACCGAAATAGCAAAGGAAAATCTTTTGCGAGAGGGGAAGAAGAAAAAGTCCGTATTCGTTACGGGGAACACCGTAGTCGATGCCTTGCGCTTTACTCTTGGCAATGATTTTCACCGCCCGAGCTGGAATATCCCCACCGATTATCGCTTGGTTTTGTTTACGGCACACCGACGAGAGAGTATGGGCGAGCAAATGAAGGGGATGTTTTCGGCACTTTCGCGACTGGTCAATGAATTTCCAGACGTGATAGCGGTCTGTCCGCTTCACCACAACCCGAGTGTGAGAGCCGCCGCCGAGGTGATTCGGGGGCAGGAGCGCATCCGCGTGATCGAGCCTCCCGATATTTTATCCTTTCACCAGCTTCTTGCGCGCACCTATCTTGTGATGACCGATAGCGGTGGCATCCAAGAGGAAGCCGTAGCACTTGGTATTCCCACAATCGTTACAAGGCACTCAACAGAGCGCAGCGAGGGGATAAAAGCAGGTGTTCTTCGCCTGGCGGGATGCAGTGAAGAGGGGATTTTCAACCTTGGTAAAGAGCTTCTCAAGCCGCACTCAAAAGAATACAAAAAAATGAAAGCGCCCGCATCCGTTTACGGTAGCGGCGATGCCTCGGTACGCATTGCCGATATTCTGGAACGCGTGATGTAGGCAAGAAAGGACGTCAAAATGCAATATTTCAAGCAGGAAATCAAGGTAGGGGAATGTTCTGTTCCGCTCACCTGTTATCTTCCCGATGCAGCTCCTCGCACCTATTTCAAGGGGAATCGCCCGGCAATTATCGTCCTGCCAGGCGGCGGATATGAAATGACCTATCCCGGCGAGGGAGAGCCCATCGCTCTGGAATATCTTGCGCGCGGATTTTGCGCATTTGTTTTGGATTACAGCGTTTATCCCGCACGTTTTCCGCAAGCCTTGCTCGAAGCCTTGCACGCGATCCGTTTTGTGCGCGAGCACGCCAAGGATTACGGCATTGACCCTGCAAAAATTGCCATTTGCGGATTTTCGGCAGGCGGACATCTGGCGGCTTGCACGGGCACACTCTGGAATCACGCTTGTCTGAATGCCTATCTTGAAAGCGAGCGCGAGATCTACCGCCCCAACGTGATGTTTTTGGCGTATCCCGTTATCAACGTCGCATCGCATAAGGGTTCCTATCTCAATTTGTTCTCAAAGAGGGAAGAGGACCTGACCGAAGAGATGCAAGCGCT
>JAZNYU010000172.1:0-4853 GCA_045594605.1 Eubacteriales bacterium | reverse complement strand
GAAGTAGTGACCACTTACAAGGGGCTTGTAGTCCTTTGCATCCAAACCGCTCGCCTCAAGAGCGGAATAAACTTCAAAGATGTTGTTGTTCTCTACTGCGCCTTCAGCAGCGAGAATGGTGTTCATTTGTCTTACGGCTTGAATGTCGGAAGACTCGTTTGCCTTCTTGATGAGGTTAGAAAATGTGGGGATCAATACTGCTGCAAGGATAGCGATTACAGCAATGACGATGACGAGCTCTACAATAGTAAAGCCTTTTCTGTTGCTTTTTTTCATTTTGAAATTTCTCCTTTTATGTTATTTTTAGCAACACAAAATAACCCATCAAGAGCTTGGAAGTATCGTACTTTATTGTCGTCCTCGAAAAAACGCCCAAAAACCGCCGTATAGCACGATTTTTGGGCACTTTTCCATTTTTTTGACTAAAATTGTGACTGCGAATTTTGTCTTTTTCTTTTGGGAATTTTCTTGGCGCGGTTGACTTTATTTGCGCGGTATGGTATAATGTTCTTGTCTTTATTGCGAACCGACCGATTAGCATCAATTCAGAAAGAAAACGAGGTCATTTTATGCATTCCATCAAGCGGATTTTACTGCTCCTTTTGACGTTGGCTCTTGTCGCCACGCCGCTTTGCTCCTGCGAGCGAGTTCTTGAGCTGATCCCCACGCTGATCCCCGGGGTCACGTCGACAGAAACAACGCCCGAGGTCACCCTCCCCGACGCCACAACGCCTGAGGATACCACTCCCGAGGTCACGACACCCGAGGCGACGACTCCCGACGAAACGACACCCGACACGCCGATCAAGCCTGACGATCCCGACGATTACGAATCCAAATACGCGAATATGTCCCGCGAGGAGTTCTACGCCGACTACGAGCCCGCAGAGAACGCCGAGGACGCCTTCTGGCGCTCGAAATACGGTTTTATGTCCGGAAGCCTTACCGTGCCCGATCAAGCCCCCACAGAGGCTCAAAACCGCCCCACCGAGGACGGCAAGTTCATCCGCAATTCGGTGACCACCTTTATTGGTGAGGACGTTTACGTTCTGGTAGACGTGAACGGCGAGGTCGTGATGGAGATCTATCGCGGCGGCGGATACATCACGCTTGAAGAGGTTGCCGCTTACGTTTACGCCTTTGGCGACGTGCCTGCCAACTATGTAAGCAACAAGAGAGAGTCTCCCTCCTCCAGCATTTGGGGCGAGTATCTCCGTCTGAACAACTCCAAGTTCAGCGGCGACACGCGCAAGTATCCCTACGAGCCCGTTCTCCCCAACATCAGCGGATGCGGCGGTGACCTGTATTACTACGAGATCGACATTGGCACCACGGGTACCGACTGTGATCCCAAATATGCTGCAGCCCTCTACAACAACGGCTACCGCATCGACCGCGGCGCGGCGCGCATCGTTTACGCTCGCTACGATGCCAACGGTAACCAGATCATCGACCCCAACGAGCGTTACCTCTTTTACACCTACAACCACTACAACGATTTTCAGGAATACCTGAACTATTATGGCGGTTGGGGTGAAATGTTTGGCAACATCACCGGTGGCGGAGAGATCTCCAGCAAATACAACTGCAATCCCACGCCTTACGTCGAGGTCGTGCTGGCACCTCTGCCCGGTCTTGCGGCTGCAAGTACCCAAAGCGACGTGGTGGAGATCGTTTATTTCTTCTGTCCTGTCATCAACAAGTTCAAATATGCAGCTTGATAACAAAAAAAGGAAGATTGCCTGCAATCTTCCTTTTTCTTTGTGTGAAATTTTCGCGATTTTTTTGCATATTCTCTTGACAAATCCTTTAAAATATGGTATAGTATATGAATGAACATTTGAGCGCGTTACGCGTTCACTATATGATATCTTTAAAGGAGGAAACTTTCATTGTTATTTCACAACAAAAGCAGAGAGGAAACACTGAACACCCTTTCTACTAACCGCGAAAACGGACTTTCGTCCGAGCAGGTTGCCGAGCTGCAGCAAAAGCACGGTCCCAACCGCTTGCGCGAAAAGAAAAAGAAAACCCTGGCACAACGCTTCTTTGACCAATTCAAGGACGTTATGATCCTCATTCTCATTGCCGCCGCAATCATTTCCTTTGTGATCGTTTGCGTAGAAAAGAACTGGGGTGAGCTGTTTGAGCCCGGTCTCATTCTGCTCATCGTTCTGCTCAACGCCGCAATGGGTGTTTATCAGGAGGGCAAAGCTGAAAAGGCGCTGGATGCCCTGAAGAATATGTCCGCGCCGCACGCGCGTGTGATCCGCGACGGCAAGGAAAGCGTCATCGACGCTGCCGAGCTGGTTCCCGGTGACATCATCAAGCTCGAAGCCGGCGACTTTATTCCCGCAGATGCAAGACTTCTCCACAGCGTAAGCCTCAAGAGCGAGGAATCCGCTCTGACGGGTGAGTCGGTTCCTTCCGAAAAGGACGCCGAGGCTGACGTTGCCGAAAAAGCCCCCATTGGTGACCGTACCAACATGGTATTTTCGGGTTGTAGCGTAACCTACGGTACAGCTCTTGCCGTTGTAACCGCAACGGGTATGGACACCGAAATGGGACGCATTGCAAACCTTTTGGATAACGAAAGCGAAACCCAAACGCCCCTGCAGCAAAAGCTGGCGCAGCTTGGCAAATACCTTGGCATTGTTGCACTTGCCGCTTGCGGTGTCATCTTTGTTGTTGGTCTCATCAACAACACCCCCCCGCTTGAGATCTTTATGACGGCTGTCTCCTTGGCTGTTTCCGCAATTCCCGAGGGATTGCCCGCAATCGTTACCATCGTGCTCTCCATTGGCGTGCAGAGAATGGTCAAGAGAAACGCCCTTATCCGTCGCCTGCCCGCAGTTGAAACGCTCGGCGGCGCATCCATCATCTGCTCGGATAAGACCGGTACCCTCACGCAAAACCGCATGACGCTGGTCAAGGCTTACCTCGATGGCAAAGCCGACACCGAAGACATCACCGAAAACAACTCCGAAGACATCAAAAAGCTGCTCGCTTGGGGCACGCTCTGCTGCGACGGCTCTGTTGTGTTTGAGGGCGAGACCGAAAAGCACATCGGTGACCCCACCGAGACCGCCATCGTTCTGGCAGCGCACAAAAACGGCATGCCCAAGGATGACCTCAATAACACCTATCCCCGCCTTGCCGAGATCCCCTTTGACTCCGACCGTAAGCTGATGACCACCGTTAACCGCATCGATGGCAAAAACATCGTCATCGTAAAGGGTGCGTTTGATATGATGGCTGTCCGTTGCGTAGCGGGTGACCTTGAAAAAGCCCGCGAGATGACCGAAAGCATGAGCGAGAACGCTCTGCGCGTGCTTGCAGTGGCATACAAGGAGATCGATACCGTTCCCGCCAATCCGACCTCTGACGAGCTTGAAAACGGCCTCACCTTTATGGGACTTGTCGGCATGATCGACCCGCGCCGCCCCGAGGCAAAGGTAGCTGTTGCAACCTGCCGCCGCGCCGGCATTAAGCCCATTATGATTACAGGTGACCACGTTGTTACCGCATCCGCAATCGCGCGTGAGCTCGGCATCCTTGAGGAAGGCGACCGCGCCATTACCGGTGCACAATTGGATGCTATGACCGATAGTGAGCTTGACGAGCAGGTCGAGCAGATCTCGGTCTACGCACGCGTGTCCCCCGAAAACAAGATCCGCATTGTAAAAGCATGGCAGCGCAAGGGTCAGGTCGTATCCATGACCGGTGACGGCGTAAACGATGCTCCCGCGCTCAAGGCGGCAGACATCGGCTGTGCAATGGGCATTACCGGTACCGACGTTGCAAAGGGTGCCGCTGATATGACGCTTACCGACGATAACTTTGCAACCATTGTAGAAGCCGTAAAAGAAGGTCGCGGCATTTATGCCAACATCAAAAAGGTTGTTGGATTTTTGCTTGGAACCAACATCGGCGAAGTCATTACCGTATTCGTAGCAATGCTCGCATGGGCAAAAACGCCCCTGCTTTCTATGCAGCTGCTCTGGATCAACCTTGTAACCGACAGTCTCCCCGCAATTGCTTTGGGTATGGAAGCGGTTGAAAAGGACGTTATGGACCGCAAGCCCAAGCCCAAGAACGAAGGTATTTTTGCAGGCGGACTCGGCATCCGTGTGGTTCTGCAGGGTATGATGTTCGCAGCGCTGACACTCGTCGCATTCTGGATCGGCTGGGGCGGCGTTGAAGCCAACCTCGATCGCGGACGCACCATGGCGTTTGCCGTACTCGCACTCTGCCAGATCGTGCAGGCATACAATATGAGAAGCGAACATTCGCTCTTTAAAATCGGCGTATTCACCAACCGCACGCTTAACCTGGCGGCGCTGGCATCTGTTGCGCTTGTCGCACTCGTGCTCTTCACACCCGTAGGCATCGCGTTTGGCATGGTAACTCTGCCTTGGAATATGTACCTGATCGCCCTCGGCCTCATCCTCGTGCCCCTCGTGGTCATGGAGCTCGCAAAGCTGCTTGGCTTTATCAGACATAAGCACTAAACAAACAAAAAAACCTCGGTTCAAAAGACCGAGGTTTTTTATTTGATCTTCCAAAAACAGTTTTACAAAGGCAGATAACAAAAAGACAAAATTCGCAGTCACAATTCTAGTCAAAAAAATGGAAAAGTGCCCAAAAATCGTGCTATACGGCGTTTTTTGGGCGTTTTTGCGCGAGCCATCATAAAGTACGATACTTCCAAGCTCTTGACGGGTTATTTTGTGTTGCTAAAAATAACATAAAAGGAGAAATTTCAAAATGAAAAAAAGCAACAGAAAAGGCTTTACAATCGTAGAGCTCGTAATCGTAATTGCTGTAATCGCTATCCTTGCAGCAGTCCTGAT
>JAZNYU010000171.1:0-15016 GCA_045594605.1 Eubacteriales bacterium | reverse complement strand
AAACTATGCACTTCTTGCCAAAAATGCATAAAGCAACCTGCCTTGGGAAAACTAACAAAAAAGTGAGGGGTAGAGATGAAAATTTTGATTTTGACAGACAGGCTCGACGTAGGCGGTGCGGAGACGCACATCGCTCTGCTTGCTCGGGAGCTTATAAAAAACGGGCATGAGGTGACGGTGGCATCCTCGGGCGGCGAGATCGCCGAACGATTAAAGGACTCAAAAATCACACACGTACCGATGCCTTTGGGTACACATTCCCCCATACGTTGGTTGTTTTTGCGCCAAAAAATACGAAACTTGATCAAGCAAGAAGGCTTTGACGTCGCGCACGCGCACGCGAGAGTTCCCGCGCTCCTGATCTGTGGAGTGAGGCGCTTAGGGTGTGCCGAGGTCGTGACCGTGCACGCAAAATTCCGTGCAGGGCTTGTGCGCCGTCTCTTTTCGAGATGGGGAGAGCGAAGCATCGCCGTCAGCGAGGATCTGCGCAGGTATTTGCACAGTGTTTACGGCATCCCCATGCAGCGCATTTCTGTAATCCCCAACGGCATTGACCTTGCCGAATTTCATCCACGAAGGAGCGAAAAACCTTGCGACACCTTTCGCATTCTCTTTGCCAGCCGCCTGGATGCGGACTGCTCGCGCGGTGCGGAGCTGCTTTGCGAGATTGCACCCGCCTTGAGAGAAAGCATCCCAAATCTTTGCATCACCATAGCAGGTGGCGGCAAAAAAATGCACGAAATTGCAGAACGTGCCGCAAAAATCAACCACACGTTGGGATTTTCTTGCATTTCGGTTTGCGGTGCGGTAGAGGATATGCCCTCCCTTTTGCAAGAGCAGGACGTTTTTGTGGGCGTCTCCCGTGCGGCGCTGGAAGCCGCCGCGTGCGGGTGCGCCGTTGTTCTTTGCGGCAACGAGGGCTACGGCGGTATTTTGTCGGGGGAGACCTTTTGGCAAGCATCGCTTTCCAATTTTTGTGCGCGCGACTCGCAAAAGCCAACCGCCGACCGTTTGCGCGATGATCTTTTGCTCCTTGCTCACTCCCCTGCCCTCTGCCGCGAAAACGCATCGGCTTGCCGAAAGCTTTTGGAGGAACGGTATGATTCGGCATCGGTTTGCCGCCAAACCTTGGACGTGTATCAAAAAAGTCTGCACGCTCCCACGCAGGGAACGGTCGTCATTGGCGGATATTTTGGGTGCGGCAACCTAGGGGACGATGCCATTTTGCAAGCCTTTATCGAATATACGCGCCGCCACTACCCCAATATGCGTATTTGGGCATTGACAAAGCACCCCCGACGGGATGCGCGCCGATTTGGTGTGCGGTGCTACAACCGAAAGAACCCCTTCTCGCTCGCTCGCGCCTTCCTCGGGGCGGATGCTTTTTTGTGCGGCGGCGGCTCGCTTTTGTAAAACCTGACGGGGAAGCTCTCGCTTTATTACTACCTCTCTCTGATCCGCTTTGCAAATCTGTGTGGCGCTCTGCCCATTCTTTATGCGGCGGGGATTGGTCCATTGCACGGGAAAGGAGCACGAAAAGCCACGCAAAAAGCGCTTGCCCGTTGTGCGTATATCAGTTTGCGCGACGGGGATTCCCTACGCTTTTTGCAAACGCAAGGCCTCGATTCTGCAAAGCTGCACTTGGGTGCGGATGCGGCACTTCTTTTGCCACCGCCCCCCATTTTTCGCACGCTTTCCCTCTTAAAGCAGGCAGACGTAGCGCAAAATCGGCGATACGTGTGCGTTTGTCTCAAGTCAGGAAAGCACACCGCCAACTGTCACAGAACCATTATTGCCGCCCTGCGGATGCTCTGCCGAGAAGAGGATCTGCTCCCCATCTTTTTGCCGCTTGACATGTCCGACGTCCCCCTCAACGAGGGCGCCGCAAGCCTGCTTGGCGGTCGCGTCATGCTTGCCAATGAGGCGTCCGACGTCACCGCAATTTTGCGAGGTGCACAGTTTTTGATCTCGATGCGCCTGCACGGTGTGATTCTGGCAACCACGGTCGCTCTGCCCGCCGTTGGCATCCCCAGCGCAAGCGACCGAAAGATCCCATCCTTTTGCCGCCTTGCCGCCCAGGAGTGCCTTTCCCCGGAGGAGCTGACGGTTGCGGCTTTGGTGGAGATCTGCCAAAGCTTTTGCGCCAAGGGAGAGAGCCGCCACCCCTTGATTGCCGACGCCTTTTGCGATTTGCAAAAAAATGCGCAAAAAGACCTTGCAAATATCGCCCTGATGGTTTATAATAGGGATAGGTATTTCAAAAAAAGCGAGGACAGGATATGAAACACGCACAACTTGCCGACCTTTTGCGCCCCACCGATCTTGACGGCATTGTCGGTCAGGAGCATTTGTTTGGGGAGCGCGGCGTCATTCGCCGTATGCTTGCAGGGGGACGCATTACAAACATGATCTTTTACGGCCCTCCCGGCACGGGCAAGACCACTGCCGCCGGCATTATTGCAAGGCTTTCGGGCATGAATTTTCACAAGCTCAACGCAACCTCGGCATCTCTTGCGGACGTAAAAGCCATTATTGAGGAGACCGGCAATCTGTTTGGCTCAAACGGCGTTTTGCTCTATTTGGACGAGATCCAATATTTCAATCGCAAGCAGCAACAGTCCCTTTTGGAATATATTGAGGACGGTCGCATCACGCTTATCGCATCCACCACCGAAAATCCGCACTTTTTTGTTTACAACGCGATTCTTTCGCGCTCCTCTCTGTTTGAGTTCAAGGGGGTTTCCGCTGCCGATATGCGCCCCGTTTTGCGCCGCGCACTTGACTATCTAAACGAGGAAAACGGCGCACGTAAGTGCATTTCGGATGAGATTTGCGACTATATCGGACACGCCGCACGCGGTGACGTCCGCCACGCGGTGGTACTTTTTGAGAACGCCTATCACACCGCCGACGAGGAAATTTTGCGCGAGCACGTGGATAGCTTTGACACCTCCGTTGGCAATTTTAACGACGATACGCACTACGATCTGCTCTCTTGCCTGCAAAAATCCATTCGCGGCTCCGACCCCGATGCCGCGGTGTTCTATCTTGCCAAGGCGCTCCTCTCGGGCGAGCTCCTCGCAGTCTGCCGCAGGCTGCAGGTCATCGCATCCGAGGATATCGGTCTTGCCTATCCCTTGGCGGCATCGGTGGTGCGCTCCTGCTGCGAATCGGCAAAGGAGCTTGGCATGCCCGAAGCACAAATTCCGCTTGCCAACGCAACGCTTCTGCTTGCCACCGCCCCCAAGTCCAATGCGGCAGAGTCTGCGGTGCACGCAGCCGCAGAGGCAGTTCAGGCAGGCAAGGGCGTGGACGTTCCGCGGCATTTGCAGAGCCCGCTCTTTAAAGGATACAAATATCCGCACAGTTACCCCAATCACTACGTAGAGCAACAATATCTGCCCGATGACCTTGTTGGCTCGGTGTTCTATCGCCCGGGCGAGAACAAAAACGAGCAAGCCGCGGCGGAATATTGGAAAAAAATTAAAGGATGATTTTATGAAGAACATATTGGTAAGCGCTTGTCTTTTGGGTGAGCCCTGTCGCTATGACGGCAAAAGCAAGCCCTGCGAGCGTGTGATCGCCCTGAAGGGTACATACAATCTCATCCCCATCTGCCCCGAGGTCATGGGCGGACTCCCCACGCCACGCACTCCCTCGGAGATTTGTGGCGAGCGCGTTTTGATGAAGGATGGCCGCGACGTGACCGAAAACTACAACCGTGGAGCCGAAACGGCGCTTGCAATTGCACGCGAAAATGCTTGCACGGTGGCAATTTTGAAAGAAAAAAGCCCCTCCTGTGGGAGCGGCTTGATTCACAACGGATCCTTTGACGGCGGCCTTGTAGAGGGTGACGGCATTACTACTCAACTCCTCAAGCAAAACGGCATTTGCGTACTGGGGGAGAGCGAGATCACAGAGGATTTTGCGCTTTGATCTCTTCTTTTTGCGGTACGTGCCACAAAAAGGAAACGATTTCGGGCAGTCGTGCAAGCCGCTTTGGCTGATGCAGCATTCGCCAGAGCCACTCCATCCGGGCACGTGACATCCACGCAGGCGCGCGGCGGATATCCCCTGCCCAAACGTCAAGACTGCCGCCAAGGCAGGCAATGACGCGAATATCGGTCAGGTGATGCAGATTGTCCAGCACCCACCGCTCCTGCACGGGGAACCCCATGCACACAAACAAAATATGCGGACGGCAGGCGCGGATGTGCGAGATGATGCGCCGATTCTCTTCCCCGTCCCGATCAAAATACCCCCACGTTGTGCCGCAAATGCACAAACGGGGGTGTTTTTTGATTAAATTTTGAGCAGCGCGCTCCGCCACTCCCTCAACGCCACCAAGCAAAAAGACACGCAAGCCCGCACGCTCGGCACGCGCGAGAAGCTCTGCGCCAAAATCAATGCCTGCCACACGCCCAACGAGCGGTGTGCCCATCTTTTCCGCCGCCATCACAACCCCTGCCCCATCGGCAAGAGAGAGCGAGGCGCGATTGAGCAGGTCGGCAAGTGCGGCATCCCTGCGACACGCCTCCAGCATCAAGGCATTGGGGGTAAAGACCATACAAGGCTCGCCCGTGTTGCGAAGAGACCGATACACCGCCTCATCCAGTGTTACGTTATCAATTTTGACACCGTATAGCTTAAAATCTTCCATAAAACCTCCGTTTTTGCATAGCATATCGCTATTTTGGGCATTTTGGGTTGGAATTATCCCCCACGCGGCATGCCAAAAAACGGAACAAGAAACACGCCCCGATCATCCTTTGCTCGGGGCGTGTTTTGTTTTATTCTACTTTTTCAAATCTCTTTTTCGGCGCACCGTCAATCATAACGGTCTCGTTCCACATAGAGGCGGGGCGAACCCAAAATCCGGTTTTTCCATCCAAAGGCTCATAAACCACCATATCCTCAAGGGTTTCGGAGTGATGCGCCAAGCAGATGACGCGGTACGTGCCGCCCTTGTAATGGCGGTAGATGCCCGAAATGTCACTCTCAATTGGTCTGATCTCTTTTTTCATTTTGTTACCTCATCTCTTTCAACCAGGGCACAATATTCCGAATAGGTGCAAAGCACGCGCAGTGCTGCCAAGAGCGCGTTGGGCGTCATTCCCGTGGGGAGTCCGAGACGGATGCAAAGCGCGTCTCGCTTCTCGCGACTTCCCTCTCCACCCGTCAGACCGTCCTCGTAGAGGTCGGTTTTGGAGAGCAGATTTTCTGCCATGCGGCTTGCCACCGCATCAGCATCGGCGTAAGGCTCAAAAAGCTTGTAAAGCAGCTCTCGCTCCATTCCCTCAACACCAAGGATCCCCTCGGCGGATGCCTCACTTTTGCGCTTCTCTTTGCCCGAAATGCGCGGTACGTATAGCTGAATTACTCGTTCAGGGGGCAAAACCGAGGTGATGTGCGAGCGGATCAGCTTGCCTGCGCCGTCACTGTCAGTCAAGACGATCAGCGGCGTCTTCTCGGCAAGCGCGCGCAGCATTGAGGTCTTTTCTTCTTTTTTAAATATCCCAAAACCGTCGGTGGGAATGATATGCCCCTCAATTACACTTTCCAGTCGCAATTTGTCATATCTCCCCTCCACGATAACGGGATATGGGATCTTTAAACGTTCTTTCATATCAACCTCTGATGAGTCCAAAAATCAAAACGAGAATACCTAAGGCAATGCGATAGATGCCAAAGGGCGCAAAGCTGTGCTTTTTGACAAAGTCCATCAAAAAGCGGATGGCAGCCATAGAAACGACGAACGAGACAAGGCAACCGACCAAAAGCAGTGCCCACGCCGACCACGGAACACGCACACCACTCTCGTTCACATAGGAAAGAAAGCCGAGCGCTTTGATGCCGCTGGCGCCGACCATGACGGGAATTGCCATAAAGAAGGAAAATTCCGCCGCCGCAGTGCGCGAGATGCCAACGAGCATAGAGCCGAGAATGGTAGAACCCGAACGCGACGTACCTGGGATGATGGAAAGCGCCTGAAACGCACCGATCGCGAGCGCATTTTTGACGGAGATCTCCTCAATTTGCGTAACATGCGGCGTTTTTTGCGCGTTTTTCTTCTCAATGACAAGAAAAGCAACGCCGTAAACAATAAGCGCGCAAGCAACCACGATCGAGTTATAAAACCAACCGTCAATATCCTTGCCCGTGGCTTTTTCCAAAATTTTATCCAATACAATGCCAACAAAAGCGGCAGGCAGGCTTGCAATCAGCACTCTGCCCCAAAGCCGCCAAGTCATGCGTTTTTCCTCCGCAGTCTTGCCCTTTCCAAACGGAACGAGGCGCGACCAATACAGAACGACAACGGCAAGAATAGCACCGAGCTGAATGACCACCCCGAACATCTCCCAAAACTCATCAAGAAAGACGGGATCGGACACAAACGCAAACGGAAGCCAATCCTCAAGAAGGATCAAATGCCCCGTAGAGCTGATGGGCAACCACTCGGTAATGCCCTCAACAATGCCGTATAAAATTGCTTTTAGTAGTTCAAAAACGATCATACGTACTCCAAATTGCGTGGTTTTGCTTT
This sequence comes from Eubacteriales bacterium, assembly GCA_045594605.1. Lineage (GTDB taxonomy): Bacteria > Bacillota > Clostridia > Oscillospirales > CAG-272 > UMGS1865. The sequence goes on along the minus strand of JAZNYU010000171.1, from coordinate 8,472 downwards.
AGCATTCGCCCTTGAGACGGTCCTTTGCGCGCACCTCAAGACCGCGACCGGTTGCGGCACGCATAATGTCGCCCTCGCACACCTCAAAGGGTACGCGACACCAATAGATCATAGAAGGGTGCGGCGTGGATTCAAGCGCGCTGCCATCGGGTGCGTAAAGCTCGGTGACGGCAAAGCCGCGACCGATCTTGCCGGGCGAGATGACCTCTGCGCCCTCACCTGACGACACCTTGTTGCGTTGAATGAAGCGGTAGAGCTTGCCCTCTCGGTTTTCCATTTCAACGCCGTTTGCCATGATGGCTTGCGCTTCACTCTCATCGTATTCAATAGCGGTGGAAAAATATGCCTTTTCGCGGATGTAGCCACAAGTGCCGACGAGCTGGGGATTGACCATGGGATCGTCAAAATAAAAGCCCGTGCCGTACTCGCGGTGCGAAACGCTTTCCAATTCCTCCAACCATTCGGGGTTGAATTGATAGGACGTGGGATCTTTTTGATATTCGTCAATTGCCATACGGTATGCGTTTGTTACCACCGCCGTATAGTAGGCGCTCTTCATGCGTCCCTCGATTTTAAAGGATGCAACGCCGCTTTCCATCAGCTCGGGGATGTGTTCGATCATGCACATATCCTTAGAGGACATGATGAACGTGCCGACGTTTTCCTGCTGCTCGATGGGAAAGAGATCGTTGGGGCGTTTTTCTTCTACAAGTGCATAATTCCAACGGCAGGGCTGCGAGCAGGTGCCACGGTTGCCGTCGCGCCCGTTAAAGGCGTTGGCAAGCAGACAACGTCCGCTATAAGAGACGCACATGGAGCCGTGAATGAAGGCTTCGAGTTCAATTTCTTCGGGGAGCTCTCGGCGAATGGCGCGGATCTCGTCCATGGTCAATTCGCGTGCGAGCACCAATCTCTTGGCACCCATAGCCGCCCACGCCTTTGCAGAGGCAGGACTGACGATGCTGGTTTGCGTGGAGACGTGGATCTCCATTGTGGGAAGGATCTCACGGATGGTAGCCATAACGCCAAGGTCGGCAACGATCATCGCGTCAATGCCTGCATCCTTGATGTCCGACAAAAAGCGGCGAAGCGCCTCGTACTCTTGAACGTGTGGCATGGTGTTGACGGTGAGATAGATCTTTTTGCCACGCGCGTGGACGTATGCGGCAGCCTCGTGCAGCTCTTCAACGGTAAAGTTGTCAGCCGCCGCGCGCATGCCGAACATTTGCCCTGCACAGTAAACGGCATCCGCTCCGTAAAGGATCGCGGCTTTCAGTTTTTCAAAATTCCCGGCTGGAGATAATAATTCTGGCATAATGTAGTTGAGGACGCGGGGGAAGAGGAAAACTTTTTTGAAAAAAGTTTTCCTCTTCCCCCGCACCCCCATCTCCTTTCAAAAAACACTCTAAACAAAAAAGGATAAGTGGTGCGTTCGTATAACGAACAGAGGGAAAATGGTTCGATACGGTGCGCGATTCTCTGCGAAATCGCGCACCGTATGTGCAAAAATCAATCTTTTTATTCTTCCTCGGTAACCGCAATGCCAAGGACTGCGAGGTCGGCAGCGGATACGGGAGTGGGACATTGCGACATCAATTCGCTTGCGTTTTGTACCTTCGGGAAGGCAACAACGTCACGCAAGGAGTCAGCACCGGACATAACCATAGCAAGGCGGTCAAGTCCCATACCGGAGCCACCGTGAGGAGGTGCACCGTACTTGTAAGCATCCACCAAGAAACCAAACTTCTTTTGAATGTCTTCGGGAGTGAGTCCGAGAACCTTGAACATTCTTTCTTGCAGCTGCCAGTCGGTGATGCGGATAGAGCCGGAAAGCAGCTCGGTGCCATTCAGTACCATATCGTAGCACTCGGCGCGAACCTTGCCGGGGTCACTTTCCAGATACTCAAGGCATTCTTGCAGGGGCATGGTAAAGGGATGGTGCATAGCATCCCAGTGGTTGGTCTCCTCGTTCCACTCGAAGAACGGGAATTCAACGACCCACAGGAAGTTGAACGCGCCCTCGGGAATGAGGTCGAGCTTTTTGCCAAGGATGTTGCGCAAAGCGCCCAGTGTGGGGAGCGTGACCTTGTTTTTGTCTGCCACGATGAGCATAACGTCACCTTGCTGCATTTCGCCTGCTGCAAGGATCGCTTGCAGCTCCTCGGGAGTGAGGAACTTTGCAAAGGAGCAGTTGGGGGTCTCGTCTGCCCAACGGATATATGCCAAGCCCTTGGCACCAATGCCTCTTGCGTGCTCGGTGAGCTTGTCGATCTCCTTACGGGTAAGCGTTGCGGCAGCATTCTTTGCCACGATTGCGCGAACAGAGCCGCCTGCCTCGATGGCAGACGTAAATACGCCAAAGCCGCAGTTCTTTACAACCTCGGAGAGGTCTTGAATTTCCATACCAAAACGGGTATCGGGCTTATCGGAGCCGTAGCGGTTCATGGCATCGGCAAAGGTAATGCGCGGCAGGGGTGTGGGAATATCTACGTTCAGCACTTCCTTGAACACGCGCTTGATAAAGCCCTCGTTCATTGCCATGATGTCCTCTTGCGTTGCAAAGGACATTTCCAGGTCGATCTGGGTAAATTCGGGTTGACGGTCGGCACGCAGGTCCTCATCGCGGAAGCAACGCGCGAGTTGGATGTAGCGGTCGTAGCCCGAGAGCATCAGAAGCTGCTTGTAGAGCTGGGGAGATTGCGGCAGCGCATAGAAGCTGCCCTTGTGGATACGGCTGGGAACGAGATAGTCACGCGCACCCTCGGGGGTGGACTTGATCATCATAGGGGTTTCAATTTCCAAAAAGCCGTTTTCGTAGTAGTATTCGCGTGCAACCTTTGCAATTTGGTGGCGCATCATAATGTTGCGCTGCAAGGAAGGACGGCGCAGATCGAGATAACGGTACTTGAGTGCCGTTTCGTCGTTTACCTTTTTACTGTCGCTGACCTCAAAGGGAGGGGTGTGTGCGGCAGAGAGAATTTTGAGCTCGGTGACAAAAATTTCAACCGCGCCTGTGGGCAGGTTGGGATTGACAGCACCCTCGCCGCGAGGACGGACGGTGCCGTGCGCCGCGAGAACATACTCTGCGCGAATGCCGAATGCCTTGTCAAAAATCTCTTTTTCGCTCTTATCATCAAAAGCGAGCTGAACGATACCCGTGCGGTCGCGCAGGTCAATGAAGATCAGGTTGCCAAGGTCACGTTGCTTTTGCACCCAACCCATTACGCATACCTGTTTGCCAATATCGCTCTCTCTTACCGTACCGCAATAGTGGGTACGTCTGTCATTTGCAGTCATCAATTCTGCCATAATATCACTCCTTTATCAGAGCTTGTTGCCGTTTTTATCAAACAGCGGCAGCTCTTCAAGATAAATCAAATCGTCTCTGTTTTTGGCATTTCCTTCTGCCAAAATGGTCATACGTCCGCAAATTTCGCCGCCGGCAGCCTTTACAAGCTCCTCAAGTGCGTGCAAGGAATCGCCAAGGGAAACAACGTCATCCACGATCAGGATGCGCTTACCCTTCATCATCTCTGCATCAGCGGTATCAAGATACAGCTTTTGGGGATGGTCGGTGGTGATGGAGCGTACGTTGACCTCGGTAACACCTGTCATATACAGCTTGGGCGACTTGCGCGCCAGCATGTAGCGTTGGTTGCCTGCAAGGCGTGCCATCTCGTGAACGAGCGGAATGCCCTTTGCCTCGGCGGTGATGAGGTAATCGTATGTAGGTGCTTTTTTGAGCAGTGCATCAGCGCACGCGGTGGTGAGCTCGGGGTCTCCGAAAATAACGAAGGCAGCGATCATCATGTCATCATTCAGGGGGCACAGGGGCAAATCTCTTTCACATCCTGCAATAGTCATACGGTAGTATTTTTGTTCCATAGCTTTCTCCTAAATTCCTCCGTCGATTAAAATTCGGGACGGATGTATTCAACGTATGCCCCGTCGAGTGCTTCTTGCACAAGGGCATCAAAATCCAATCTTCTCTGCTGCTCCTCCACCTTGGCAAGCTCGGGCTTGGTGCGCGGATGCTTGGGGGTGAAGACGGTGCAGCAATCCTCGTAGGGCTGAATAGAGGTTTCAAACGTGCCGATCTTGCGTGCGATCTGTACGATCTCCTCCTTGTCCATGCCGATGCAGGGACGGAACACGGGGAGCGTAGACATCGGATCGGTAACGCCGATCGCCTGCATGGTTTGCGATGCGACCTGACCGAGGCTCTCGCCCGTGATCAAGGCTCCGCAGCCGATATCGCGTGCGATGCGGTCGGCGATCGCCATCATATAGCGGCGCAGGATGAGCGTGAAGTAATCCTCCTCGCAGTTTTTGACGAGCAGCTCCTGAATTTTTGTCAGGGAGACGATACGCACGCCAAACGTGCCTGCGTATTGCGAGACCTCGCGTGCCAGCTCAAGCACCTTCTCGCGTGCCATTTCGCTGGTATAGGGGAAGGATTCAAAGTGTACGGCTTCGATCTGCACACCGCGTTTTGCGATCATGTAGCCCGCAACGGGAGAATCGATGCCGCCCGACAAAAGCAGGAGCGCCTTGCCGTTGGTTCCCACGGGCATGCCGCCCGCGCCCTTGAATTGCCCCGCGTGAATGAACGCGGAATGCTCACGGATCTCTACCTGTACCACGATCTCGGGGTTTTTGACGTCTACCTTGATGCCGCGCACGGCAGACAAAACGTAGCCGCCGACCTCGCGTGCGATCTCCATAGAGTCAAGCACAAACTTTTTGTCCGAGCGCTTGGCAACCACCTTAAAGGTCTTTTTGCCAACCAGAAATTGCGGAACGTAATCTCTGACGGTGCGCTCGATGGCTTCCATCGTTTTTTCACAAACCGCGCAACGGCTGATGGCTACGATGCCAAATACAGTTTGGATGTTTTCAAACAGTCCGTCAACGTCGCAAAAATCATCCTGGGGTGTGATGGTGATGGTACTTTGAGAGCTTTTGATCTCAAACGTGCCGAAATGCTTTGCGCGGTGGCGCAGATTGCGGCAAAGGGTATCTTCAAAATAGCGGCGGTTCGCGCCCTTGAGCACGATCTCACCAAGCTTACAAAGTAAAATTTCTTTCATACGTCCCTCAATCGTCCTCTTCTACAATTTCATCGTCGTCAAGAATGGGCTCGCCGTTGCGGTAGTCATCCAAGAGTGCATTTGCCTTTTCCAAAAGCGCGGTGGGAACGTAAATATCGCAACCATACATCGAATATCCGGTCACTACGCGAACCGCCTCACCGGCTCCGCGATCCTTGACAAGGAACGGGATCTTTTCTTCCTCGAGAATGCCGCAGATAATGCTCTTTTCCACGTCGTCGTGCGTGGTGGTCAGGAGCGCTGCGTCCTTATCCGCCTTTGCGGGGTGATCCAAACCAAAAAATTGATCCATCATTTTTCACCTCAATCCTCGTAGTAATTGGGGAACAGCTTTTCCCAAACCTTGGCACATCCAATGGTATCTGCGATAGACGTGTGCGCAACACCGTCCCACTCGATCTCCAACAGTGCCATCGCATCACTCAAGGACGCGTGCACGAGATCGGGATAGTGCTCGGACTGAAAACGCACGAATTCGATGGACGCGCAACGCGTTTTTTCGTGCAACGCCTCGCGTTCTGCCTCGGTATCATAGATGTATTTGATGTGACTGTAATCGGTGGAAACGCCGTATGCGATGAGCACGTCGGCGGCATCGAAAATGCGCTTGATCTCGGGAACGAGCTCACCAAGATGCGGTGCATCAGCAACCATTTCGGGGGTGATGCCGTGAATCTTTTCGGTCTGCTTCCACTTCTTTTTGTGGTCGGGCTTGACAAGCGTGTCCATTACGATCTTACCGTTACCGTCGGTGATGGAAATAGAGAGAATTTCGTCATGCGTATACACACCTGTAAGCTCTAAATCAAAGAACAGTACGCGTTCGCGCTTCATGTGATAATGCTCGGCACGGTGCAGGTCTCCCTCGGCGCGACGGATAGCAAGATCCTCGGCAAAGCAGGTCTTGCAAAGCTTGCGACGGTAGCGCACGTCCTTGCCGCAATGCACACACATCAAGGGGCGACGGATAGCCGTTTTTTTATCGTAAAAATAGATAACGCTCTTGTCGCTGCGCAGCGTGTAGGCAACGGGCTCCTCAATAACGTCATAATTCATTTGCGAGAGGCGCTCAACGGTGTAAAAGCCGCAGGCTGCGGCGCGTTTTGTGCTCATGCGGGCAATCTCAAGTCCGCTCTCAAGTATCATCGTCTCGCTTTTTTGCGTGGGTGCGTACCAAAGCTCGGGGGGAGCCTCGGTCACACGGCCGGGATCAAAAAAGTAGGTAATGCTGCCATCCTCGTTCTCCAGAAAGGCGGCGGGGTCTCCAACCGGCATCAGGTGCATACGGTTGAGAATATCGCGGGTCAGATAGTTTTTTCTCTCCGCCTCGATGGGAGAGAGGTGCGGAATGGTTGCGCCGGAGCGCAATTTCATGTCGGTCTTCAAAAAAATCCTCCTTACCGTCCTGTACCCGCCGCATACACGCCTGCGCAATGGGCAGCGGATGCCGGTTTCAGTGACGGTTTTGCTCATTTTTGCTGTGAGCTCTTCGGTGTCGGTGGCACACCCCTTGGTGTGCGGCAATCATTTTGCTTACAATCGGCCTGAATAAAACACAGATATAGTTATTATATCATAATAAAGAAGCACTTTCAATACCTTTATTAAATTTCTCTCTGCTTTTTTATCCTTTTCTGCAGTCTTTCTTGCATTTTTCTATAATAAGAATAATTCTTACTTTAGATTATTGACCTTTTTTCGTTCTTTTGGCAAAGAGAACGCAGGCAGGCAAGAGCAGCATCAAGTCCTCCCACCTCGTCAATGATGCCGTATTCTACCGCTTCCCGCCCCTCAATGATAGAGCCACAGTCGGTTGCGATCTGGTCGGGGCGCATCATCAGCTCCTGCACGACCTCGGCGCTCGCCCTTGAGTGTGAGCAGATAAAATGAACGATCCGCTTTTGCATCTCACTCATATAGCGAAAGGATTGCGGCACGCCCACCACCATGCCACTGATGCGCACGGGATGAATGGTCATTGTGGCACTCGGCACAATAAAGCTACGTCGCGCGGCAGTTGCAAGCGGCACACCGATGGAGTGACCGCCACCGAGAACGAGCGAGACAGTGGGCTTGGTCATGGATGCAATCATCTCGGCAAGCGCGAGCCCTGCCTCTACGTCACCGCCCATGGTGTTGAGGATGACGAGCAATCCGTCCACGTCATCACTTTCCTCAATGGAAACAAGCAAAGGAATGATCTGCTCGTACTTGGTCGCCTTTTGGCCTTCGGGGAGAACGTAGTGTCCCTCGATCTGTCCGACAATGGAGATGCATTGAAAGCGCTCGCGTTCGTTTTCGGCAACGCTGCCGCCGCTCATTTCAATATTTTCAAGCTGTATTTGCCGCGCTTCCTCGCGATCTTTTTCCACATTCGTATTTTTTTCTTTTTCTTGCATTTTTTGCCCCCGTGTGTGCGTTTTTGACGCATTTTTGATTATCATATCCAATATTTTTTGATTTATTACGCAACAATTGTTAAAAAATTATCTTTACAAGTGTCATTTTTTGTGATATAATAATGTAGTATGGATTATTGTGGGCTTTTATGCACCACACAGAATATTAAAATAGTGAAAAAGAAAGGCTTTCGAAATTATGGAAAACAAGATCCTGATTGAAACGTCCGCGCGCCACATTCACCTGACTGCAGAGGCAGTTGAAATTCTTTACGGCAAGGGTGCCGAGCTCACCGTTAAAAAGGAACTCAGCCAACCCGGTCAATATGCCGCAGGCAATGAGAAGATCACTCTCGTTGGCCCCAACGGCAAAACCCTCGCTGTTAGCGTTCTTGGCCCCACAAGACCCGCTAACCAAGTTGAGCTTTCCTTCTCCGACGCTCGCGTGCTCGGTTTGAAGGACGTTCCCGTTCGCGAGAGCGGCGACGTTGCCGGCACACCCGGACTCAAGATGGTAGGTCCTGCAGGTGAGGTTGAGATCACCGAGGGCGTTATCATTGCAAAGAGACACATCCACATGACTCCCGAAGATGCAGAGAAGATCGGCGTTACCGACAAGCAGATCGTTAAGGTTCGCCTTGACACCGCTCGTCCCCTCATCTTTGACGACGTTGTTTGCCGTGTTAGCCCCAAGTTTGCACTGGCTATGCACATCGATACCGATGAGTGCAACGCAGCTTGCGCTTTCGGCACCGTTTACGGCGAGGTTATCGCTTAATTTTTCAAACAGTACTTATGAAAATTCTTTTTCAAGGTGACAGCATCACCGATGCGAACAGAAATCGCGCAAACGTCCACGATCTTGGGCAGGGGTATGCAAAATACGCCGCTCCCTTGATCGAGGCGGCAAAGCCCGATACGTCCTTTGAATTCATCGACCTCGGCATCAGCGGCAACCGCTC
>JAZNYU010000170.1:0-27410 GCA_045594605.1 Eubacteriales bacterium | reverse complement strand
CGTCGTATGACGTGATGGTGGATATCAGCGGTGTTGTGCGCATCTTTGCCGCCAACTCTCTGCTTTTCTCAGCCATAGGAGAGGGTTTTAAGCCTTGCAACAAGGTGTTTGTCAACGTGTCGGACTGTGAGGACATCGATCAAGAGGACGCAGTCCTGCTTTTAAAAGAGGATGCCCGTTTTGAGGAAAAAAGCTTTGAAGATATCTCCGATATTGCGTTCCGACAGGTCAACTATTCCGTTTTGGAAGTTATCATCACGTTTGCCGTTTCACTTGCCTCTCTGCTATCGGCAGTTGTCGTTTTTTGCTGCTTTTATATTTTGGCAAACGAAAGAACCGAGGAGAACCAAGCGTTCGTTTACTCGGGTGCCGCCCCAAAGCTGCTTTGGGGAATGCAATACACCGAAGCGGTGCTTTATTGGCTGCTCGGTGCTCCGCTTGGTATCCTTGCTGCAATTCCCATCACAAGGCTCATCCCGCGTTTTGTGGGCTTGCAGTATGTAACCGTATCTATCAGACCTTCTGCCATTCTCAAAAGCGCATTCATCCTTTTGGCAGTGTGCGTGCTGACGACCACCTTCTTTATTGTGGCAGGTCAGCGTATGCAAAAAAAGGGCGCGGGACACGCAGGCATCCCGCCAAAGTGGATCCTTTACCTTTTGCTTGCTCTGGCGGTACTGTTCGCGCTGATGTACCTCTTGCCCGCAAGCGTTCGTTTGGGACTGTTGGCAATTACCTTGGCGGCAATCGTCATGCTTGTATTTTGCGTTGTTCCTTTTTTGCTTGGGCGCATTGCCTCGGCACTTGAAAAAAGGCTGAAGGGCTCTCAAAAGCCCTCAACCGTCGCGCTTCGTTACGCGCTCAAAAACATCTGCTCACTCAAGCTTTTGCACAACATCGCGCGTCTTTGTGCCCTGATCGTGATGATCGTTTTGACCATCGGCTTGGTGCTTATAGACGTCGAGGCACAAATACAAGCCTTTGGTCACGTGTTTGATGCCGACTATGCGGTGTTCAATGCAACCGATCAATGCTACCAAAAAACCGAGACCTGCAAGAGTGCCGAGGACGTGAGTCGCGCTTACCTTAACCAAACGGGGTGGGGTATGGTGCTATCGGTCGAGGATCCTGCCTTTTATGCCGATTGGCTCAAAATGGACCGTCAACCAAAAGGAAATGAGATCGTCATCAGCGTGGGAACCGCGCACACGCACGATTTAAAAACAGGTGACGTTTTTGAATTGGAGCTTGACGGTACAGACCGCGAATTCGTTATCGTAGGCATCGCCGACGTTTGCTCCAACTACCTCGCCATCAACTGCGAGGATCTTGGAATTCCTTATAATATGTTGCTTGTCAAGGGCAAGGAGGACGTCTCAAAAGCCGCGCTTTTGAACGACCTTTCGCAAACGACCGCAAGTGAGCTTGCCCCCATTGCCGAGGCAGATACGCTCCTGGCGCGCTTTATTACTGCTATCCGCACCTATGCGGATGCAGGAAAGATCCTGCTTGTGGTGTTTGTTATCTTCTCTCTCGTTGGCACGGTGGACATTTTTTATGAGAGTCTGCGCGCGCGCCGCGAGGAGTTTGAGCTCTACCGCTTGGCAGGTATGAACCAACAAAATTTGCGACGGATGAAGGTCGCGGAGCTATTGATCACTCTTCTGTTTGGATTGGTCATTGGTCTTGGCGCATTTGTGCTCTCCGCTCTTGCAGTCAACCGTGGCATGACCGCGCGCGGCTTGGAGATCTTCCGCGGTGTGTTGGTGTTCTTTAGTTGATACAAAAAGAAAAGAACCGTTTGGGTTTTCTCAAACGGTTCTTTTTTATGTGCGGTAATTGAATTTGATGCGCTTGATCAGAATTGCCGAGGCAATGCCGACCACCACGCCCGCGATGGTTCCCGACACCAGCAAAAAGGGCAGATAATAGACCACCACGTTTGTGCTGAGCAAAAAGGATGCCGCCGCAATTTGTCCTACGTTGTGCATCACGCCCCCCGTCACGCTGATGGTGACCTCGGTCAGGGGTGTGAGCTTTTTTAAAAGGATCATGGTTGCAAGGCTCAAGGTCGCGCCCGAAATGCTGTAAATGAGGCTGACGGGGGAACCGAAGAGCATGGAGATGAGGAGCACACGAATGATAGAGACGGTGATCGCTTCCTTTACGCCAAGCTTATAGAGCGTAAAGATGACCGCGATGTTGGCAAGTCCCACCTTCACACCGGGGATGGCAACAAAAGTGGGGATGCGACTTTCTACAAAAGAAAGGATCATTGCAAACGCAATCACAAACGCCATGGTCGTCAATTGCAAGGTTTTCTTGTTTCTCAAGGCGATCCCTCCTTACGAAACAAAGTCAACGCCGCCATCGGCATTGCCGCCCTTGATGGTGACGGCGATCTTGTTTGGCAAACAAATAATCGTTTGCCCCACGTAGCGGATCTTGCCCGTCTTTTCGCAGGTGTGATCGGGGCAGTTGGAGTAGTTCATATACGCCACGCCATCCTCAATGACAAGGACATTACTGCCGCCGTTCAGAGAGTACTGGGCGTTTTTATCGAGCGGATAGGTGGCAACGGTCGCGCCGTCGATCTCCACAACAACCACCGAGCCCTCCTCCTTGGAAAGGGTTACGATCAGGAGAAGCGAAAGAGACACAAGCAATATCGCCGCTATGATGATGATATCCAAGCGGTATTTCTTTTTTGCAGGGGTGCCGGTGTTTTCCATTTTTGCTTCTCCTTTCTTCTTTTTTTATGGGTGGAATACACGAATCGTATTCCACCCATTTCAAATTGGTTCGCGTGGTTTTATTCTGCGCTAAATGGAGCAGCCCTTCAAATCAGTGCGCGCCGCAGATAAAATTATCCTCGTGAATGCAGTGCACGGGGCAGACCTCAACGCAGGCACCGCAGCCGGTGCAAAGCGAGTAGTCAATGGTTGCCAGGTTGTTTTCTACCTGAACAGCACCGTTGGGGCAAGCCTTTTGGCACTTCATGCAGCCAATACAACCGTTGGTGCAAGCCTTGCGGGTGATGGCACCTTTGTCGTGGTTGGAGCATTGAACGACCACCTTGATGGTGTCGTTTACAAGCTTGATGATGTGGTTGGGACATTCGCGAACGCACATGCCGCATCCAATGCACTTTTGGGGATCTACAACGGCAATGCCGTTTTCAACGTGGATCGCATCCTTGGGGCAAACACGGGTACAGTCGCCGTAACCGAGGCAGGCAAAGGTGCAGGTCTTGTCGCCGTTATACAACAGGTTTGCGGCAATACAGCTGCTAAGACCCTTGTAGTCGTATTTTCGTTCGGTCGCGTTGCAATTGCCGTTGCAGGCAACATATGCAACCTGTTCAACAACGTCTTGCGCTTCAACGCCAAGGATCGCTGCAATATTGCCCGCAGTCTTATCACCGCCGGGAACACAAAGGTTTGTTGCCGCTTCAGCACCCTCGCCAAGCGCCTTTGCGTAACCGTCACAGCCGGTGTAGCCGCACGCGCCGCAGTTTGCGCCGGGCAGACATTCTCTGATGGCGGTAACCGTTTCATCCTCTTTGATGCCAAAGAAGTGTACGGAAAGTGTCAGAAGGACTGCGCAAACGATTGCGATGATGGCAAGAAGGATTGTAGGAATTAAAATAGCCATGATGTATCCTCCTTATGCACCAAGCAGGTTTTCTACCACGCCGGAGAAGCCGAAGAAGGCGAGTGCCACGATGGATGCCGCCACGAGCGTGATCGGAATTCCCTTAAAGCACTTGGGGGCGGGGCAGTTTTCAATTCTCGAGCGAACACCTGCAAAGAGTACCATTGCAAGAAGGAATCCAAGACCGACACCAAGGGTGGAGACCATAGATTCAAGGAAGTTGTACTCTGCGGTGATGTTGTTCAAGGTAACGCCGAGAACTGCACAGTTGGTGGTAATCAAGGGCAAATAAATACCCAGAGACTTGTGAAGCGAGGGGATGAACTTTTTGAGAATGATCTCAACAAATTGCACCAGGGACGCGATCACAAGAATGAACACGATGATTTGCAGATAGGTGTAATCGGGAGCGAGGATGTAGTGGTAGATGGGCCAGGTTGCCGCGGTTGCAACCAACATAACAAAGGTAACGGCAATGCCCATACCGGTTGCTTGATTCACTTTTTTGGAAACGCCGAGGAAGGGGCAGATTCCAAGGAATTGCTGCAGGACGTAGTTGTTGATGAGAACGCCACCCATCAAAATGAGAACGAGTTCTTTAAACATTTTCTTCTACCTCCTTATTGGGAGTGTTCGAGCAGGTGGACTTGTTGCAGGTCGCGCTCGAGGGGCATCCTTCGCAAGAGAAGGACTTTCTCTTAACGCCGCCCTTCTTTTCGGTCAGCTTATTCATTACGGCAATCACGATACCGTAAACGAGGAAGCCGCCGGGAGCCTGTGTCAGGATCGGGATCTTGTAATTGGTAAGGAAGGGGATCTCGATACCTGCAAAGGTCGCGTTGCCGAGCACCTCGCGCAGGGTTGCCATAATGACGAGCGCCAAAAGGAAGCCAAGACCCATACCAACACCGTCGAGAGCAGAGTCAAGAACGGTGTTCTTGTTTGCATACATTTCGGCTCTGCCGAGGATGATGCAGTTTACAACGATGAGGGCGAGGTAAACGCCAAGCATATCGTAGATGTCGGGTAGGAACGCCTGCAAAAGCATTTGCACCGCGGTTACGAATGCCGCAATGATAACGATATAGCAGGGAATTCTGACCGAGTCGGGAATGATCTTACGCAAAGCGGAGATAACCATGTTCGAGCAGATCAAAACGATGGTTGCCGCAAGTCCCATTGAGAATGCAGAGATCACCGAGGTGGTGGTTGCAAGCGTGGGGCAGGTACCAAGGACCAGAATCAATACGGGGTTTTCCATAATGATTCCGCGGAGAATGATCATAAGCTTATTTTCTTTGGTCATTATGCTTCACCTCCGTTTTCTGTAGTCAGTAATTCAAATGCGGCAAATGCTGCCTTAATTGCTTTTTGGTATGCTTTTGTGGTAACGGTTGCGCCGGCAATGGCACCAACGTCGGTGCTATCCTTGCCAATGGGGCCCGTACTGATCACAACGTCTCCGTCGCTCACGCCCGCCCACTTGTCAACGTATTCGTCGGTTCCGCAAGCATCGCCATAGCCCTTAGATTCGCTTTGCTTGGTGGTAACGCAAGCAATGATCTTACCTTCGGGATCAATGGATACGCTGATATAGATCGGAACCTCTACGTCGCTGTAGCCTTCTTCATAAGAGTAGTTTGCAAAGCCGCTTGCCTTCAGGTCGAATACGTAGTTGCCGCTTGCGGTGACGTATGCCTTGAGGACGATCTCTTTGTCAACGCCTTCGGGCAGCTCGGTGATCTCGGTCAGGGTGCTGTTCTCAATGATGGTGTTAGCTATCAGGGGAACTTCTGTATTGACGGCACTTGTGTCGGAATACGTACCGTCTGCCTTTACGCCAACGAAGAATTCACCAAGTACAAATACTCTACCGCTGTTGTCTGCAGCTACATAAACGGCGTCAACACCTTCAAGAATTTCGGTAGCAAACCACTTGGTAAAGGTTACGCCTGTTGTGCCGAGGGCGGCATTGCAGTTGTCTTGCAGGATCTGTTCGGGGGTTCTGATGTCAACGGTTCCGCCGTTTGCAATGGTAAAGGCTTGCAGAGCTGCCTTTACAGCCTCGCTATAAGCCTTTGAGGTGAGTGTCGCACCCGATACGAGGAAGGGGTTAAAGCTATCCATATCCATGCCTTTGTAAGCACCGTCGGTGCCTTCAACTGCGGGGAATACGTTTACGTCATAGGAGTCGGTCTCCTGTTCGGCAATGACCTTTGTGCCAACGATCTTACCTTCGGCGTCAATACCGATGAGGATGATGAGTCCGGAGCTCTTACCGGTAACGGTTGCCTGGAATACAAAGCCGCCGTCGGCGCTGTATCCCTTGGTGATGACTGCGGGATACTTTTCGTCAAGGGTAATTTCTTTAAAGTTTTTGCCTTCGGGAAGAACGACCGCGAGAGCCTCGTTTGCCGCCGCGTTTTGTGCTTCCTCAATGATGGGGGCGGTGATGGAGTTGATCAGGGAAAGCAGAAGAGCGACGATGAGGCAAATGGAGCCGAGAACGACAGTCGGCATAATATTTTTCTTCATATCATTTGCCTGCCTTTCCGAGCGGCTTCTGCGCGCACAGTTTTTCAATGTAGGGGGAGAGGATGTTCATCAAAAGGATCGCAAAGGATACGCCCTCGGGATAAGAACCCCAGAAGCGGATGAGAACGGTGATCACACCGCATCCAAATGCAAATACCATTTTGCCAAGGGTGTTAATGGGGGTGGTGGAGTAGTCGGTGATCATAAAGAATGCCGCTATCATAAGACCGCCGCCAAGTACCTGGTAAAGGGCAACTGTGAGGTCCTGCTTGATAATGAGAGAGAGCAGAAAGACCGTTGCGATGTAGATCACCGGAACGTGCCACTTGATAACACGGCGAGCGATGAGGTAAATGCCGCCAAGGATCAGTGCCAGTGCAGAGGTCTCACCGATCGCACCTGCTCTGTTACCAAGGAACATATCCAAAAGCGAGGGGAGCTCTGTTTCGCTTCCAAGCTTGATGATCTCAAGAGGAGTTGCACTTGCAACCAAATCAACGCCGCCAAGGGCGGGAGCAGTCGCACCGCCAATACCGGCGGAAAACGCGATGATGAGGAATACTCTTGCCGTTGCCGCGGGGTTTGCAAAGTTGCAGCCAATGCCGCCAAACAGACATTTTACAACAACGATTGCAAATACAGAGCCGACGATGCAATGAAAGATGTTTGCCTTTGCAGGGAGGCTGAGTGCCAGAATCAAACCGGTTACAACAGCCGAGAGGTCGGTTACTGTTTGCTCTTTTTTGGTGAGCAGGTTAAACAGGAATTCCGAGAGAACGGTGGTGGCAACACAAACCGCAATCATGAGCAGCGCCTTCCAACCAAACAGAATGCATCCTGCAACTGCCGCGGGGAGGAGTGCGATGATAACATCCCTCATAATACCTTGTGTCGAGGTTTTCGATTGAATATGAGGAGACGTTGATACAATTAATTTTTCCATTTTTCTATCTCCTTACTTAAGACTTGCCTTGTGAGCCTTGTATTCTCTCAGGGAATTTTTCGCAACGCGAATATTCTCTGCAAGAGGACGGGCAGCGGGGCAAACGTATGCGCAGCATCCGCACTCCATGCAAAGGTTGACGTGTGCATCCTCAAGCTGTGCCATGCGCTCGTCAACGGTATCCGCCTTCAAAGCCTTTACAAAGGACGTGGGGTTGAGGTTGTTGGGGCAGATCTCTACGCACTTGCCGCAGTGAATGCAGGCGGTCACCTTTTTGCCAAACGTTTCTTTTTCGTTGAATGCAAGAATGGCATTCGTGGTCTTGATAACAGGCTCGGTCAGATCGTATACGGCGTGTCCCGTCATGGGGCCTCCCATAATGACCTTACAGTGGGACTCCTTCAGTCCGCCTGCAAAGCTGATCACGTCGGTAAGCATCGTTCCAATGGGAACGATCACGTTCTTGGGCTTGGCAATTGCGCTGCCGTCCACGGTAACGCATCTTTCCACAAGCGGCATACCCGTTTCCACGTACTTTGCAATTACCGCAAGAGTGGTAACGTTGAGCACGAGCGTGCCCACGTCGGAGGGAAGACATCCCTCGGGAACGGTGATGCCCGTTGTGTTGTAGATCAGGATCTTTTCAGCGCCCTGCGGATACAGCAAGGGCAGGGGAACGATGCTCACAGAGGGATCATCCTTTGTGATGTTGCGCAGGACCTCGATGCACTCGGGCTTGTTCTTCTCAATGCCAATAATGTACTTCTTGATCTCGGGGGCAACCTTTTGCAAAAGCTTGATGCCTGCATATATGTGATTCGCATCGTCGATCATTGTGCGTGCATCGCTTGTGATGTAGGGCTCGCACTCTGCACCGTTGAGAATAACGGTGTGAACACTGGCCTTTTTCAAAAATTCCAGCTTTGCCGCGGTGGGGAAGCCTGCGCCACCCATACCGACAACGCCCGACTTGCGAACTGCATCCAAAAAGGAATCCAAATCGGTGACTGCGGGGGTCGTGATCCCCTCAAGCGCGGTCATCTCGCCGTCGCTTTCAATTCGGATGGTGGGAACGCTTTTGCCATTGACTCTGAGGGTGTTTTCGATCTTGGTCACCTTTCCCGAAACCGATGCATAAATGGGCGCGGAGACGTTGCCCGCAGCCTCGGCAACGAGTTGACCTACACGCACCTCGTCTCCCACCTTAACAACGGGAGTTGCGGGTGCGCCGATGTGTTGATCCATCGGCAAAAGGATCTCTTGGGGAGGAGTCATTTTGACAGGGGGCATATCTGCGGTGTTCTTGTGATGCGAAATACGCAAATTGCCCAAAAATTTTCTTTTCAACATAATTCTTTCCTTTTCACTTCGTTTGGAATGATTTTGAGAAATAAAATGCTTGTTGCGGTGTAATATTTGTGCATATTATCTATATTATTATACACTAAAATACTGTAAGTGTCAAGATTTCAGACGAAAATAAGGATTGTTAATGATTTACCAAAGAGACACCTTTTGTCATTTTTAAGGTTCCGTCGTGGTATATCCAAAGCGCCTCAACACCGCCGATGGATTCGATGAGGGCAAGTCCTTCCTCGTAGGACATGCAAAACAGAGCGGTGGAGAGCGCATCTGCAAGACCGCCATTGGGAGTGAATACCGAGACCGAGGCAAAGTGCTCTGCGGGCATCAGAGTCTCGGGGTCGATGATGTGGTGATAGATCTTGTCACCCGAAACAAAATAGCGCTCGTAATTGCCCGAGGTCACAAGAGAGGTCTCGCCGATCTGTACCCGACAGATCAGACTGTTTGTCCCTGCCTTGTTGGGGTTGGTGATGCCGGTCACCCACTCCTCGTCGCCGGGCTTGAGACCGATGGTAACGATATTTCCACCTGCATTGAGGGCAACGGCATCTGCACCGTCAGCCTTGAGTTTTTGGGCAACCTTGCT
The DNA here is from genome assembly GCA_045594605.1 of Eubacteriales bacterium. Classification (GTDB taxonomy): domain Bacteria; phylum Bacillota; class Clostridia; order Oscillospirales; family CAG-272; genus UMGS1865. The sequence continues at coordinate 18,327 of JAZNYU010000170.1, read as the reverse complement.
TGCAGCATACCCCTTGGCAATGGCACCAACGTCGATCGATGCCGCAGGGTCGGGAATATATACGGTTTTTGCTTCTTTGTCAATGACAAGCAGATCGATAGAGGTGTGCTTTGCGGCTTCGGCAAGCGCATCCTCGGTGGGCAACAGACTCTCGTCCAAGTATCCTGCATTTTCATCGGCGGTCTCGCGGGCATCGTGCCAGAGCTTTAAAACGCTGCCAAACAGAATATTGGTCTGCCCCTTTGTGAGGGTGTAGAGCTCCTTGCAGTACTCCAAAAAAACGATGAGCTCATCCTCCACCGCAACGGGGGCTTTGCCCGCGTTCTTGTTAACGGTCTTGAGGTTGTTCACACCTGTGTACTCGTAATAGATGTCAAAGAGTTTGTGGTAGTATCCCAACATTTCGTCTACTGTTTTCACGTAGCTGTCAAATTCCTCGGGGGTGGTATCTCCGTAGGAAGAGAGGATCGTAACTGTGTTAAAATGGGCGTAGGAGACCGTTTTGGAGCGCGTGGTGTATTCTTCTTTTTCATTATCCTTTTTGTCGCACGCCGAAAGGGTAGAGAGAACCGAGACAAGGCTTGCAAAAAGGAGCAATAGCGAAATGATCTTTTTCATGTTTATCCCTCGTGATAAAAGATAGAAAAAGGGACTGCGAGAGTCCCTTTTATTTTGTTGCAAGAAGCTTTTATCTTGCGTTAGCGGCAGCCTTAATGATGGTTGCCTTGTAGCCGGTGGTGGTGTTTTGCATGGTGCAACCTGCTGCTGCGAGTGCATCGCTTACAGCCTCAAGGTTTTCCAGCTCTGCAGCGGTCTTGCCAACTGCGGAGTTTGCAAATACCTGTGCTTGCTTGTACCAAGGGCCTGCGGGCATGCCGGAGTATGCTTCGCCTTGCTCGTTCTTGGAAACTGCAACGGTACCAAAGGTGATTGCGCCTTCAGCAACGGTGAAGGATTGCTCGCAAGAATCGATCATGGAAGCAACTACCTTGCCGCCTGCCATAACGATGCCTGCAAAGTCAGCAGTGACCTTGTTGGATCTGCCGGTGGTAACGGTGGTGTTGATAGCAACGCCTGCGGTGATCGCTTCGCCGGTCTTGAAGGTAACCTTTTGAGTGGAAGCTGCTGCCTTTGCTACGAGAGCCTGGAAGGTGGGAACAGAGCTTGCCATGGTGCAGCCTGCAATCAGGGAAGTGTCAAGAGCTGCAACCTCAGCAGGGGTCTTGCCTACGATATAATCCTCATAAGCCTTGGTTTGCTTTTGCCAAGAGCCTGCGGCCATACCGGTGTAAGCGTCGCCAAGCTCAACCTTGGTAGCAACGGAGTCAACGGTCTTAACAGTGCCGTCTTCGTTCAGGGCGGGAGTAACCTCAGAGCAGTCAATGCGAACTGCTGCGATTTTGCCAGCCTCGTCAAGAACGAGAACCAGAGCGGTGTTGGTGACCTTATTCTTTGCAGATACTGCGCTATCTACTGCGATAGCAAGTGTATAAGTCTTTTCCACAGGAGTATTGTCGGGGGTAGTTGCGTTGGGAGTAGTTGCTCCATCATTGTTGTTCTTGTTGCATGCAGCAAGAGCAGTTACAACGAGGAGAAGCGCGATGAGGAGGGAAACGATTCTTTTCATTGTTGGGATCTCCTTTTTTGATTTTGTTTTTCGGAAAACGGTTTGTTTCCGTACCTTTATATTATATCCCACTTTCCTATCCTTGTCAAGTATTTTTTGCTAACTTTTATCAAATATACGCCCAATACGGCTTTTATTTTTTCCTTTCTTGACGGATTGTAAAAAATGTGCTATAATCATCATAGAAGCCCTATATTTTCCAAAATGATTTTTTTGTGGAGGCACTATGAAAAAGAGATCAAAAAGCATATTCAAAAAGGTTCTTATCGGCATTGGCATCGGCATTCTTTGTCTGCTTTTGCTTGTTGGCGGTCTGGCTTTGGCAGGCAATCTGTATGCCAAGAGCAAAAGCGCCGATGACATTCCCACCAACGTAGAGGTAACCCCCAATGAGTTTGGTACCGTTGTGGCAGTCGGCCGCGGTCTTTACGATGTGGAAGGCAACCGCTTTGACATCAAGGGCATCAACTTTGGCAATTTGTTTATTGCCGAGGGGTGGATGACTGTCAACTCCATCGGCGCGCTCTACAACGAGGACGGCAGCTTTCAAAGTGTCAACGATAAGGGCGTTGTAGAAGCCTACGAGGAGATCTACCAAGAGGAATTCGATGCCATTTTGGCAGACCGCGTTGCAAAAGGGGATTTTACAAAGGAGCAGCTGGATGCATTGTTGGATGCTTTCTTCTATTCCTATTGCACCGAGGCGGATTTCAGACTCATCCGCGATACGGGATTGAACACCGTTCGTCTGCCCATGTACTACCGCAACTTTATGGAAGGCTCCGACGAAGCGCTCACCATGCGCGCGGACGCCTTCGAGAAGCTGGACTATTTCCTCACCCTTGCCAAGCAGTATGACCTCAAGGTCATCATCGATATGCACGGCGTTGTGGGCGGACAGTCGGGCTTTGAGCACTGCGGTACGCGCGATATGGATTTTTGGGAGAATGAGACCTATATCCAATCCATGTGTGAGCTTTGGAAAAATATTGCTACCTACTACGTAGAGGAGCGCCCCGACCTCGCATCCACCATCCTTGCGTATGACCTTGTCAACGAGCCCACCAAGCGCACCGACGTTGCCACAGGCAAATTGCAGTGGGACGTGATGGACAGACTCTATGATGCCATCCGCGCGGTAGACACGCATCACGTGATTTCCATAGAGGGTGTTTGGTATCCCACGTCCTTGCCCAACCCCGAAAAGTACGGCTGGGAAAACGTGCTCTATCAGTATCACTTCTACAACTGGAACCACGATAAGGGCATTCCCAACGAGCTGTTTTATACCTTAATGAATACCCTTTATATGTTCTCGGATTACGACGTACCCAAGTTTGTGGGGGAATTCAACTTTTTTGCCGACAAAGAGGCTTGGAGCAAATATCTCCACCAATACGACGAGCTGGGCTGGGGCTGGACCGTTTGGAGCTATAAGATCGTATCCGTAGGTTGGTGGGATAACTCCTGGGGACTTGTCGTGCACAAGATGTTCCTGGAGAACCCCGAAGGCACGCCCACCGAGGACTACAAGCTCAAGCTGGACATTCGCACCGCGACTTATGAGGAGATCATGGATGCATGGTCAAACGAGCAAACGCAGTACGCAGGGCAAGAGGGCTCCTATAAGATCTATGAGGACGGCACCCTCTATCACGTTTTTAAAGATTACTTCGGCGAAGATTGCAAGATCGACGTTGGCGAAGTGGTCAAATAACAGAATATCTGTCAAAACCATCCCTCGGTTGTTCGACCGAGGGATTTTTTTGCAAAAAAAGTTTTTTATAACATTTTAGCAACATTTCGAAAACAAAACCCAAAAAGCGATACCGTAAAATAAGGGCACAACAAAACGAAAGAGAAAAAAGAAAGCAGGAAGTTATGGAAAACAACACTTTTACCTATCAGTATTCCGCAACCAGAAACAAGGAAGTGGAAAGCATCAGAAACAAGTATATCCCCAAAGAGGAAAGCAAATTTGAGAGACTGAAAAAATTGGATCTGCGTGTGCAAAGCGCGGGCGTGGTTCAAGGTCTTTGTCTGGGAATCGTCGGCGCGCTTGTGTTTGGCGTTGGCATGTGCTTCTTTCTGAATGTATTTGCAGGAGCGGTTTGGAGCGCACCCCTCTTTATGATCATCGGTACACTTTTGATGATCCCCGCATATCCGATCTACAAGCGGATCGCAAAAAAGACCAAAGCAAGACTGACACCCGAAATTCTTCGCTTGTCCGAAGAAATTATGAATTCCTGAAACTTTTTTCAGGATTAACAAAACAAAAACATTTCGCAAAAAAATCAAAAACAAACACATCGTATAATGATATCACAAAACACGAACAAGGCAGGTAATCAATCATGAACAAAAACGAACAGTATATGGCAGAAAAGATCCGCACGCAGTACACCGCAAGAGAGTATACCGAAATGGATAAGCTCCGCGCACTGGATGCAAAGGTAACGCGCCCCGCAAACGCATTTGCGTACTTCTTTGGCAGCATCGCCGCCATCATCATGGGCGCCGGCATGAGCTTGGTTATGACCGACATCGGTTCCATGATCGGTATTGCCGACGGAATGCTCCCCGGCATCGTCATCGGCGTGGTCGGCATGTTTATGGCGCTTATCAATTATCCTATCCACCGCGCCATTCTCAAGAGCCGCAAGAGAGCATACAGTGCCGAGGTTCTCGCACTGTGCAACAAAATTATCAATCAATAAAATAAAAATAAAATCAAATCAAAAAGGAGAACAGAACAATGGGATTTTTTAAGAAAGCATTTTCCGATATGAAGGAGAGCGCAAAGGCGCAACACGAGGTCGACAAGGCAAATTTTGCAGCTGCAAAGGCAGAATCGAAGGCAAACTTTGAAGAGAACAGATTCCACAACACCTTTGCAAAGGCAAAGGCAGATGCAAAAAAGAACTGGGATGACGCTCACATGAGCCCTTCCGAAAGAGCCGCTCGCGCACAAGAGGAGAGAGAGGCACAGATCGCTGAAGCAAACGAAAGAATTGCAACAGCAAACGCGCGTTACGACGCAGCAAAAAAGAAATAAAAAAGAAAAGGCAAGCGAGGCGCCAAGGGCGGCTCGCTTTTTGCCGTTGGTTTGGGAGCCATCAGCAAGGCTGTTCTAAAAAGGACGAGTTTAGTGTAAAACACAAAAGGCAACGTCTGGGTGGCGTTGCCTTTTTTGTGTTCTCTCAAAAGGTATAACCCAAAAACAAAAAAAGGGGGTTGACATTTTACGCATATTGTGGTAAAATGGTTTTGAAAACCATATTACGCGGCAAAACCAACCTTGTTTTGTGGGTTTGCGAATCTATTGATGCGTTTTTGAAATTTAAATGGTATTAAAATCTGAATTGGAGGTATTTTGCGTTTTGGAAAAGCAGACTGTTGATATGATAAAAGAAATACCCATCGTCTTTTCGACCGATGATAATTATATAGCGTATCTCGACGTTGCGATAAGTTCTCTTATCGAAAACGCCTCAAAGGAATATTCATACAGGATCATCGTTTTGAATACGGGACTTGAGCGCGAGAACGTAGAGAAGGTAAAAAGAAATGCGCGAGAGGGCTTCGTTATTGATTTTGTGGATATATCAAGCGAATTGGATTTTATCAAATCCAAGCTGAAGAACGTATATCATTTTTCGCTTGTGACCTATTACCGTCTTTTTATTGCCTCACTTTTCCCGCAGTACAAAAAGATCATTTATCTTGACTGTGATCTTGTTGTCATAGGCGATATTTCAGAGCTATACCGTACGGAGATTGGTGACAATATTCTGGCGGCTTGCGACGAGCAGTTCGTGCAGAATACAGTAGAATTCAGAGAGTATGCCGAGCGCGCACTTGGAGTCGATCCCAATCGCTACGTCAATGCGGGGGTTCTTGTTATGAATCTCGAAGCCTTCAGAGAGAACAGGATAGAGGAGAAATTTATCAGGCTGATAACCGAATACGATTTTGACCTGCTCGATCCGGACCAGGCGTATTTGAACTATCTCTGCTTCGGCAAGATCCATATTCTGCCCAACGGCTGGAACAAAGAACCCATGCCGCTCGCTTGTGAGGGCAATAAGAACATCGTTCACTATGCGCTTTACAAAAAGCCGTGGCAATATGAGGACGTGCTTGACGGCAGCTATTTCTGGCATTATGCAAAAAGATCTCCCTTTTATGATGAGATCCTGCAAACAAAAGCTTCTTTTGATGATGCAAAAAGGCGTGTCAAGAAAGAGATGGCACTGGAAATTTTGGAGCACGCCAAAAAGATATCGTCATCCGATTATACGTTTGCCACAAAGCTTTGTGGGGGAAGGTGACTTTATGGAAAAATCAGCTCATAAATTAATGCTGCTGGAAAGAATTGAAGAGTTTGAAAAAAAGGGACTCTGGCATCTTGACGTCGAGGATGATCCCGAAACCTATCCGCTGATGCCCGACAAGGTGGATTATCTGAACGAAAAGCTTTCCAGCAAGATCAAAAATAAAATAGCCAACATTGCGGGCTCCCGCTTCTTTGACAAAATGATCGCTGACCGTCAGCTCATCATCAAAGAGGTTAGGGGAATCGAGAATTTTACTGCGGTAAAGGGCGGAAAGATCGTTACCTGCAATCACTTCAGTGTGGGCGATAATTACGCCGTATGGGTTGCTTTGCGCGATCATATGGGTGGCAAAATGCTTTATAAGGTCATCAGGGAGGGGAATTATACCAATCCCCCAAAGCCGTTTGGACTGTTTATGCGTCACTGCAATACGTTGCCGCTTTCCAGTCAAACCGCAACCATGAAAAAATTTCTCAAGGCGTTTAAGGTGTTGCTTGAGCGCGGAGAGACGATACTGATCTACCCTGAGCAGAGTATGTGGTGGAACTACCGCAAGCCAAAGCCCATGCAAGACGGCGCATTTTCTATGGCGGTACGAAACAAAACCCCCATCGTTCCCATTTTCATTACGATGGAGGACAGTGACGTTCTCGACGGTGACGGCTTCTTTGTTCAGGAATATACGATACACATCCTGCCGGCAATCTATCCCGACTCTGAGCTTTCGAGTAAAGAAGCCAAAGAGAAAATGAGAAAGGAGAATTACGAGGCGTGGGTAAAAACCTATGAGGAGTTTTACAAAATGCCTCTTCAGTATGCCGAAGAATGACGCTTTATCTATCTGTAATCGGTGTGGCAATGCTGGTGATATCGCTTTTCAATATAGCCTTTGGCGTGGCGCCGTGGCATTTTGTTATTATCAGCGTTATCTGGTGTACTGCACTCCAGTTTGCTCTTGACGGAAGCATTGCCATTATCATTAATAAAATGCCCGACAGATGGTTCGGTCTTGACAAAAAGCTTTACAGGGTGTCAAAAAAGGAAACGCGTATTTACAAAAAGCTGCGTGTAAGAGAGTGGAAGGACAAGGTTTGGGAGCTTGGCGGTCTTGGCGGCTTCAGCAAAAAGAAGCTTGTCGATCCAACCAATCCCAAGTATATAGAAAAATTCATTATTGAGTGCAACAAGGGCGTTATGACGCATAAGCTTTCCTATCCCGTAGGATTTCTCGCTATGCTTACCTTGCCCGGCACTTGCGCCCTCACAATAGCCCTGCCCGTGGCAGTGGTAAACCTCTTTTTGAACATTCTTCCTACAATGGTCCTTCGATACAACACCCCAATGCTGACCGCCATTCTACAAAGACTAAAAAGAAAAGAGCAGGAAAAGCTTTAAATTACAAGGCTGCCCGATGCTGACGTCGGGCAGTTTTTTGTGTGTCTGCGATCGGTTGCATTTTGCATGAAAATCAGCAAAAAATAAAAGTTTATCTCAAAAGCAGGCAAACAGAAACAAAACTTTAACATTTGCGTGATATAATGAGCATATACAATCCCAAAATACGCTTTTTGGAGGTTTACAATGTTTAAAATTTTAATTGTGGAGGATGACAGAGATCTGAACCGCAGTGTGTGTTCTTTTCTCAACAACAGCGGCTATGAAGCCATCGGTTGTCTTGACGCCGAGAGCGCCTACGACGAGATGTATAAAAACACCTTTGACTGCATCGTGTCGGATATTATGATGCCGAATATCGATGGCTTTGAGTTTGCCAAAACCGTCCGCTCGCTCAACAACGATATTCCGATTTTGTTTATGACCGCGCGCGACGATTTTGCATCCAAGCAACGCGGATACCGCATTGGTATTGACGATTATATGACCAAGCCGATCGATCTTGACGAGCTGTTTTTGCGCATCGGTGCGCTGTTGCGCCGCTCCAAGATCGCATCCAGCCGCCGCCTTGAGGTGGGGAACTTTGTAATGGATGCCGACGAGCGGAGCGCGACACTCGACGGCGAGGAAATTTCGCTCACGGCAAGGGAATTCGACCTGCTTTACAAGCTTTTGTCCTATCCAAAACAGACCTTTACACGCACCCAGCTAATGGATGAATTTTGGGACGTGGATACGCAAACGGGTACAAGAACCGTTGACGTCTATATGACAAAGCTGCGCGCAAAGCTCTCGGAGTGTGACTCCTTTGAGATCCAGACTGTGCACGGTCTTGGCTACAAGGCGGTGATCAAATGAAAGGGTCGGTATCCTTCAAAAAGATCATTCACACCGTCAGCAACTTTTTTATCTTTTTTCTGCTTGCGGCGTTTGTAACCACCTGCTGTATTATGCTCTTTATCTCGGCTCTGCAAACCTCTGTTGGGCGTGAGTTTACCGAGGCAGAAATTGCGGTCGCCGCCAAAATGACAATGGTCAACGTTGTATTGCTCAGTGTGGTGATGACCGCCATCGACTTTTACCGCCGTAAGCGGATGGTCGAGCGCCCCGTTCGCAAGATCACCGAGGCGACTGCCAAGATCATTGAAGGGGATTTCAGTGCGCGCATCGCTCCCATTTCGGGCTTGCCTGCCGACGATGGCTTTCAGGAGATTATTGCCTGCATCAACCAAATGGCACAGGAGCTCTCCGGTGTTGAAACGCTGCGCACCGATTTTATTGCCAACGTGTCGCACGAAATGAAAACACCCCTTGCGGTCATGCAAAATTATGCCACGCTTTTGCAAACGCCGGATCTTTCCGAAGAGAAGCGTGTGGAATACGCCAGAGCGATCAGCGATGCCTCGCGCCGCCTTGCCGATATGATGACAAACATCCTCAAGCTCAACCGCTTGGAAAACCAGCAGATCTATCCAAACCCCACCACCTTTGACCTTGGAGAGCAGCTTTGCGAATGTCTGCTTCAATACGAGAGCGTGTGGGAGCGAAAGGGAATTGAGATCGAGACCGAGATTGCCGAGGACGTTTTGATCTTTGCCGATGCAGAGCTTTTGTCGCTCGTTTGGAACAACCTGTTTTCAAACGCGTTCAAATTTACCGAGGAGGGGGGACGTGTCACACTTTCCCTTGTGTCGAAAGGGGCATATGCAACCGTCAAAATTACAGATACGGGGTGCGGCATGAGCGCCGACGTCGGGGCACACATTTTTGAAAAATTCTATCAGGGTGACACTTCTCACGCAACGCAGGGCAACGGTCTTGGCTTGGCGCTCGTCAAGCGCGTGGTCGATATTCTGGAGGGTGAGATCGGTGTGGCGAGTGCCGTTGGCGTTGGCACTACCTTTACCGTCAAGATCAGGAGGGCAGAGAATGGATTGGAAAAAACTCGGTAAAGCATTGCTATATCCAAATACCGTGCTGATGATTCTGCTCGTTCCCATTGCCACCGCACTTTTGGTGGCCTCTATGGTCTTTGTTGGAACAGAGTCGGCAATCGCCTACGTTTCTTACGTGCTTGCCGCCTATACGCTCACGGTCTGGTGTATGAAGATCCCCGACGTCATTCGCTTTTTTAAGCGTTTCAAGGAGGAAAACAAATACGCACAAAAGTGGTTAAACGATACCCGTTTGCGTGTAAACGTGTCTCTTTACGGCTCGTTTGTGTGGAATGCTCTGTACGGCGTTTTTCAGCTGTGGCTTGGCATTTATCACCACACGTTCTGGTTTTCTTCGCTTGGTGCGTACTACATTTGCCTTGGCGTTATGCGCTTCTTTTTGGTGCGCCACACCCAAAAGTACGCCCCGGGCGAGCGGATGCAGACCGAGCTGATCAAATACCGTGCCTGCGGTTGGGTGTTCCTTGTTATGAACCTCGCACTTGCGCTTATCATTTTCTTTATGATCTACTGGAACCGAACCTTCCAGCACCATATGATCACCGCGATCGCAATGGCGGCATATACGTTCACTTCTTTTTCGATGGCGATCGTCAACGTCGTCAAATACAAAAAATACAACAGTCCCGTTTTTTCGGCATCCAAAGCCATCAGCTTTGCTGCGGCTTGCGTGTCGATGCTGACGCTCACGTCCACCATGCTGACAACCTTTAGCGATGGAACGATGGATGTGCTCACCCAAAAGATGATGCTCGGCAGTGTTGGCGCTGCCGTCTCGAGCGTGGTCGTCACAATGGCGATCTATATGATCGTACAAAGCACCAAAAAACTCAAAAAAATCAACACAGAGGTACAAAATGGAGAACAATAAAGAACCCGTCGGATTTTCTTATACCTACTCTGCCGGCGAGCAGGCGGAAATCAAAAAGATCCGCGACAAATACACCCCGCCCACGCAGGTTGAGGACAAGATGGCGCGGCTACGCCGTTTGGATGCAAGCGTAACCAATACCGCACAGGCGGTCGCCCTTGTTTTCGGCGTGATCGGCGCGCTCATCCTCGGCTTTGGCATGAGCCTGATCATGACGGAGCTTCCCCAAATGATGGGTATTCAGGAAGGGTGGGCGATGCCTGTTGGTATTGTGATCGGCAGTGCAGGCGGCATTCTTGCAAGCCTTGCTTATCCCGTCTACAACGCCATCGTCAAGGCAAAACGCAAAAAGCTCGCCCCCGAGATCATCCGTCTCACAGACGAGTTAATGAAATAAGAAAAAACGCATTGAGGACATCCGTTGCCTTCAATGCGTTTTCTTTTTGACGCTTTTCAAAGAAGTCGGGCAGGGTAGGGGAGAAAAAGGCTTTTCGCCTTGCGGTCGACACGTTCCTGCAAAGATTGACAAAATGTACAAAAAAACGGCGTGTTTTGTTTCGAACCGCCCCTCGAAATTGTGCGAAACGCCCACTTTTTTGAAAAACTATTGCAAATTTTAGAAAAATGTTTATAATATTATTTATATAAATAAGATTTGCCATATGCGTGCGAGGACGGGAATGTTTTCGTGCGCCATATTCGATAGTTTACAGATCTTCCCAAAGGAGCTTTACCGTATGTACACATACACAATCGTCACCTTGGCTACAGCCGCCGTTCTCACTTTGGCACTGCTTTTGCTGATGGCCAAGAGATCAGACACCGCTTTTTACAGAATGCTTCGCATCTTTACCATCGTTTTTTGTGCCGTTGGATTTTTCCGCTTTATGCTCTGCGACGGCATCATTTACGTCATCAACGGCGGTGTTATGAACGAGGTATATTACGAGCAATCCGACGTGCTTTCCGCAATTCTTCGTTGGGGCTATTTTGCACACTATTCGGTTTTGCCGATGGCGGTGTTTACCAAGAGTCGCCTTTTCCGCAATCTTGCGTGCTATTACTGCCTGCCGTTCTCGGTTCTGAGTGCCGTTTACTTTGAAAAGTTCATGGTCTACTTTACGCAAAACACCGGCGTTGGTATTTACGCACCGCCCACCTTCCGCTACGTTTACTTCGTGCTGGAGCTGGTGCTTGCCATTTCCATCATTCTGATGCTTTGCATTCGTGAAAAGCACGTGATGCGCGTAAAAGACCCATGGGAAATCGTTCGTTTTGTCGTCTCCATCCCGTTCGTCGCATTCTGCACGATGCCCGTTTACGTTCCGCAAGCGATCGTTGGTTACTCCAACATCAAGGTTTCCACCTTTGGCACGGTGCATCTGCTTTGGATGGCAGTGCTGGTCGTAGCCACACTGATCTTGTATCGCCTCTTCCGCTTCCGCTCCTTTGAGGATCGCTACAATCTGTGTCTCTTTTTGACGTGTGCGCTCTTCTTCCACTATAACTCGCTTTATTTGATGGGCTTTAGCCTGCCGCGTTTGCCCATTCAGCTTTGCAATCTGGCGGCATTCTTCTACATCATTGCCTTGCCCTTTAAGATGAACAAGTTCTTCCAGTTCTGCTTTATCGTCAACATTACGGGTACTCTGATCGCAATTCTTTCCCCCGACTTTGCAACAACAGGTCTCGGATTCTGGAATCTGCACTACGTATTTGAACACTCGCTCGTGTTTATGATCCCCGTGCTTGCCATGGGCTTACGTATCTTCCCGCGCATCACGCGCCGTTCGCTCAAGTATGCGGCAATCGGCTTTGTTTGCTATTTTGCGTTCTGCATTGTCGGCGGCGGACTTTTGAACGTATTTTCCAACTATACGGGACAAGAGGTCAACTATTTCTTTATGTTCGACCTTGAAAAGGCAAAGAGCTTTGTTTCCCTGATCTCTGCGGCGGACGTATTCCCCGTAGTCATCGGCGCGTATACGTTCTATCCCATTTTGATGATCGTTGTTTTTATCGCCTTTTCGTTGCTGTGCCTTGTCTTCTACCGCTTTACGCTGTACGTTTACAAGGTAGAGGATGACCAGCTGCAGCTGCGCAACGCAGGGCTTGACCTTTTGGAAGCGCGCCTTGGAAGACCCACACGGTTTCCTCGCGATTTTCAAGATTGATATGGAGGCTACCAATGTTAGAAATTAAGAATTTGACCAAAAGCTACGCGGGCTCCGGCGTAAACGCCGTAGAGGACCTTTCCATCTCCCTCAAAGCAGGCGAGATCTACGGCTTCCTCGGCTCCAACGGTGCAGGCAAAAGCACCACCATCAAGGCGCTTGTCGGTATTCACCCTTTCCAGGAGGGCGATATTCTGATCAACGGTGTCTCTATTAAAACCAACCCCCTGCAGGCAAAGCAGCAGATCGGTTACGTATCCGATAACCACGCTGTGTTTGAGCGCCTGACGGGACGCGAATACGTAAACCACATGGCAAACCTCTATGGTGTTCCCAAGGCTGAGGTTGAGGAGAAGTGCGAGGATCTGCTCAAGATCTTCAAGCTCAAGGATGCCTTTGATTCTCCCATTAAGAGCTATTCGCACGGTATGAAGCAAAAGATCTCGGTGATCGGTGCGCTTGTGCACAGCCCCAAGCTTTGGGTGCTGGACGAGCCCCTGACCGGACTTGACCCGCAGAGTGCTTATCAGCTCAAAATGGTTATGAAGCGCCACGCCAAGGCAGGGAACACGGTGTTCTTCAGCTCGCATATTCTGGACGTAGTAGAAAACCTTTGTGACCGTTGCTGCATTATTCAAGCAGGAAAATTGCAGGGCGTTTACGACTTGAGTGAGTTACACGCCGAGGGACGTTCGCTTGAAAAGATCTTTATGAGTGTTGTCGGCGAGGTTGAAGTTGAGGGTGAGGGTGTCTGATGCGAGCAACGTTTAATCTTTTACGCTTGCAGATCGATAACCACACCGACCTGCTCAAAACTGCCTCACCGCGTAAAATGGGTGTGGCAGCCATCAAAATTTTGTTGCTGCTTGTTGCAATCACCGCAGCTCTGGTCTATGGCCTTATGCGCATCTTTTTGCTTGGCTTTACCATCAACGCCGAGCTGATCGCCCTGGTGCTCCTGATCGTTCAGGCGGTCACACTCGTCTTTACCGTGGCACGTGTTATCGGCACGCTGTATCTCTCGCACGACAATGAGCTGCTGATCTGTTTGCCGGTTACGGCTAACCAGTTTTTTATTTCCAAGATCCTTTTGGTCTACTTCAAGGAGTTTGCGTTCAACGCAATGCTCTGCTTGCCCCTGTTTATTTGCTTGGGCATATTTGGAGGACTTGGCACCAGCTTTTACGCCGCGATCCCGGTGTATCTGATCCTGATGCCCATCCTGCCCATTATTCTCGCATCCTTCCTCAGCATTCCCGTTATGCGTGTGCTGGCGTTCTTAAAGCGCCACTACATTCTTGCCATTGTCGTTTTGCTTATGACGGTGGCAGGCGTGCTTTGGGCGTATCTTTCCCTGATAGCAGGCATTGCGGGCAGCTTTAACATCGTGGAGCAGCAAATGCAATTGGTCTCCTCCATCAACGAGACCGTGCGCAACGTTGGCGGCAAGATATTCATTTATTATCAGCTTGCCCAGGCGATGTTCTCCTTCTCAAAATGGTATTACATTCCGCTCTTTCTCCTGCTTTGCGCATTGCTTTCCGTTGCAACGGTCATGATCATTCGTCCGTTCTACTTCCGCATTGCAATGCCGCAGCTTGAGCATCGCATTTCGAAAAGCTCAAAAAAGAAGAAGAAAGAGTTCAATATGATCAGCCCCTTTGTCAGCCTGATCAAAAAGGAGATGCTTTGCATTTTCCGCTCTCCCTCGGAGGTATTTGAATACTTCCTCTTTACGCTCCTGATGCCGTTTATCGTGGTCTCCTACGACCGCTTGCTGATGACGGTTTCGGTCAACCAGGCTGGTGTCAATATGATCGCGGGCTCGCACGTTATGATCGTTGCGATCCTTGCCATGCTTTCCAACATTTCGTCGGCATCTGCCATTTCGCGTGACGGTGCAAACTTCCACGCATCCAAGATCATTCCCGTTGACTATTTCACACAGATCTTTGCAAAATTGACCTTCAATGCCATCTTTACGGTTGGTGCGGTCCTTTTAACGGCGGTCATTTCGGTGTTCTCCTATCCCGTATGGCAGGTCGTGCTTGGTAGCATTGCCGTCAGCATTGCCGCCATCGGCCACATCGCACTCTGCTTGGAGATGGACATCAAGCACCCAAGCGTTGCAATACAAGGTGACTCGGAGTCCTCTACAACCAGCAAGAGCACGCCGTACGCATTGATCTCGGGTCTGACCATCGGCTTTGTGATGGGACTTTTCCTGATCATGCAATCCACCGCAAAGATCGCAGCACTCCCGTATATCCTGTTGATCGTCATTGCACTCATCTTTGCCCTTTGGCGCGTTTGGCACCTGATCCTGCGCGTTCAGCTGGCATACGACAAAATTGAAATGTGAGCTTTTTATGAAAAAAACGATTATTCTTATTTTGGCACTGCTCCCAATCGTGTTGCTGATCGTCATTTCCATTGCGGGGCGAATTCTTTCGACCTATCAGCACATCGAGGTTGCACGCGTCGTCTTTGTTAACGATGCCGGCAATGAGCTTGATAAATCTGTTCCGTTTACGATTAGTCCGGGCGAAACAAAGCCTACCAAAATCAAAATTTACCCCGAGCTTGCCGCCAACAAGCAGGTGAGCTACACTTCCAGCGACGAGACCGTTTGCACGGTTGACGGCGAGGGAAATGTAACGGGCGTGCGCTCAGGCAGCGCAATTATCATTGTTAGAACTGTTGACGGCAACAAGACCGCAATGCTGACTGTCGTTGTTCGTGCCGGCAGTGTAACGGGTGTAACGCTTACCCCCGAGACACTCAGCATGATGATTGGCGAAAGTGCAGATCTTAGCGTAAATGTTGAACCGTACGCAGCCCTAAATAAAAACGTTACCTACACAACAAGCGATCCTTCGGTTGTAACAGTCAGCGCAACCGGTAAGGTCAGAGCAGTGGGAACAGGCACGGCAACCGTGACCGTTACCACCGTTGACGGAGGCTTTACCGACACCTGTACGATTACAGTCATTGAGGATACTCCGCCGCTTCTCTTCGATTTTACTGGTGTTGCGGGCATCGAGCGTCCGGAACAAGGCAGTATGGGCTACTACATCAATCAATCTACGTTTGATTTGACTGCGGGCCTTGTTATTGATGAGACGATCAATCCGAGTGATGTTCATTTCCGCATTATTCAGGGGGACGGTGCGACCGTCGATGAAAACGGGGTGCTGACTTTTACTCAAGACGGATATGTACGTGTAGAAGCGTTTGTGGGTGACGCAGAAAATCCCACTTATCGCACAGATGTGCTCATCGTTTGGTTCTCGTGATCCAAACACAACAAAAAGGAGGTATCATTATGAAACTTTTCAAGAAAACCCTGTTGATCCTTTGTATGATTTCCATTGTTCTTTGCGCTTTTGCGTCTTGCCAAGCCAAAGAGTCCCTGCGCCTCTCGGCTGACAAAACCACGGCAAAGCAAGGTGAGGTCGTCATCTTCAACGCCGTACACGTCACCATGAAGGGCGATACCAATGCAGAAAACGCTACTTATGAAATTACTGCAGGTGCTGAATATGCAACCCTTGCAGATAACAAGCTGACCATCTCCGCTACCGCAAAGAACGGCGCAGTCGTTACCGTTGTTGCAAAAATGGGCGAGCTGGTTTCCAATGAAGTAAGCGTTACGGTCATCATTCCCCAAAACAGCCTTTCCATTTCTACCGAAAAGGGAACTGCCGAGCGCGGTGAGATCGTAACCGTTAACGTGACCCTGACCGAGGACGGTCAGGCGATCGATGCAGCAAAAGCTACCTTGACAATTACCAAGGGTAGCGAGTTTGCAAAGCTGGTTGGTACCAAGCTGACCATCAACGAGGATGCGGCAGACGGCTCCGTGATCGAGCTGACCGCAACCTATAAGGAGCTGACTTCCAACACGGTCACCATCACCGTTAGCGTTCCCGTTACGGGCATTACGGTTTCCGCAAATAAGTCCTTTGTTCCCGCAGGCTCCTTTGTAAGCCTGCAAAAGGCACTCAGCCCCGCAGGTGCCGTTGGCACCGTTGAGTGGATCGTTACCGAGGGCGCTGACCTTTGCACCATTTCCGGCGATCTTTTGGCTGTTAATGCAGATGCAACCAACGGCGCAACCATCAAGGTAAAGGCAAAGTGCGGCAACGTTGAAAGTAATGAGCTTACCTTTACGGTTGGCGAGGAGACCGAATCCTTCCTGCTCCTGCTCTCCCAAAATTCCCTCACCGTTGACCGCAACGGCACCTCCGCCGCTCTGCTCGACGTTGAAATTCTGGACGGCAAGCTGCAGCCCGTAACCGACCGCACCGTAGAGTTTGAAATCATCAGCGGTGCAGAATTCCTTTCCATCACCCCCAACGGCAACGTTTGCACCTTTACGGCACTTGGCCACGGCGAGGCAGTTCTGCGTGTCAGCCTGCCCGGCACAAACGTTTCCAAGACCGCAAGCGTTAAGGTTATCGTTCCTCCCGAAGCAATCGAGCTTCCCGAAATGTTCATCGAGCGTTTGGGTTACACCTACAATTTCTCTATGATCGATCCCGGCACGGGCGAAGCAGAACGCATTCCTTTTGATGCAACCGCACTCGGCACAAACGTTTGCCAAACCCTCAAATATACCTTTGCTCACGAAGACGGCACCACCGGTGACGAGGTTGCTGTTTGGGCAGACGGTAAGATCACCTTTATGAAGAAAGGTCGCGTTACCGTTACCGTTTCTTCCGACTCCGGAAGCCGCAACGAGGTTACCAATGCATACAGTTTCCAGATCAACGTTGGTTACAACGTCAGCAACTACACCGAGCTCAAGAACCTGCTTGAGAGCGATTCTTACAACGGCGAGATCGTTAACATCGTAGCAACCGAAAAGATCACCGGTGCCAACGGTTATGAGTACGGCTATGCGCTTGTTCCTCCTGCAGCACTTAAGCCTGCTGAAGAACAGACATGGCAAGAAGTATTCTGGTATTCTTCCATCCACGCAAAGAACAAGAACGTTTACCTCAACGGTAACCGCCACAAGATCGACGGTTCTCAATTGCGTGTTGTTTCCAAGGCAGAAATCGACGAATTGAACAACCTTGGCCATTCCGTCAACAACATTGGTGCACTGCTCATGATCGCCCCCGAGGCAGAGGATCCGATGCAGATCGCTGGCAGACAGCACAGCGTTAAGGTCTTTGACCTTGAGTTGGTGGGTAACACTCCCGTAGACTTTGCGGGTGCTCTGAACGGCTACCGCCCGATGGGCTCCTACAACACCGGCTTGTGCATTGGTAACATTGACTTCGACGTTGTATATCACGTTGAGGTTAAGAACATTACCGCATCCCGTTGCAACGTAGGTCTGCGTTTCCGTCATGCAGTAGGCGATAGCGCAATTGATAACATCACCGTTTACAACTGCTTCTCCAACGGCATCGAGCTCGAAGCATCCATCCTCACCTTTGGCGACCTGACGCTTGGTAAGTGCGGTGCAGCAGGTCTTGAAATGGTACCCAGTAACTCCAATCGCGCAGGAGATACTATGGACCAAAAGCAAAAGATCACCTTTGCAGGCGTAATTGATACTTCCAATAACCTCAGCAAGGGCGACTCCATCTACTTTGCTAACTACGGCGCAGGCGGTCTTACCGTTCCTATGATCCTGCAAGGCGTATTGGCACAGTACCAAAGCACTCCCACTGTTATCAGCCATATGATGAACGAGCAAGGCGAATTCGGCTTTGTAACCTTCATCTTCCACGATATTGAAAGACAGATGGTTAACCAGAGTGAAGCACTCTATCCTGCATACCAGCAAGGCGGTATTATCAACGCAAAGGATCTGCCCACCGACGGCACCGTTGATACCACCCACGAGTACATTCTGCTGGAAATCAAGCTTGCAGAATACGGCGTTGACCTTGGCTACGCATTGCTCTACAACCACAATTACGTAGCAAAATAAAATAGGTGAGCAATC
>JAZNYU010000169.1:0-6185 GCA_045594605.1 Eubacteriales bacterium | reverse complement strand
TAACCAACTGAGCTAATGGTCCGTTGGTCCTTTATATTATATCTTATATGCGGCAAAAAGTCAAGGGCTTTTTGCTTTTTTTGCACATTATTTTTCCATACCCCCATTTTCACTTGTATTCGACAAACAGAGTGTGATATGATGAGGACAACCCTACATCAAAGGAGAAGGATCATGAAAAAAATCGTTATCGTCTGCTTACTTATCACGCTACTGCTTTGTTCATGCAATTATCCCAAAGAGGGAACCGACTCTCAATCCACAACCCCTGCCGACACACTTGATACCTTTGACAGGATCGCCATCGATGCCGCCGAGGCACGCGCCGCCTACTATCAAAATCTTGTTGTCGAGCTGCAACGCGAAATCATTTCCCTCAAGGATGCACACGCATCTGAGAAGGTGGAATACGAATCGCGCATTGAAGAGTTGGAGATCGCCTTGGGCGTTCCCGAAGCCGCACCGCCATCCGATTTTCAATACACCACCAAGGATGGCAAGATCACCATCCTCTCTTACGTCGGCAGCGAAAAGACGGTGTCCGTTCCTGAGGAGATCGGCGGTTGTCCCGTAACGTACATTGCTGACACCGCGTTTGAAGGAAACCTGACCTTGGAAAAGGTCATTCTCCCATCCTCGCTTGAGGGCATTGGATGGTTTGCCTTCCGTGGTTGCATTGCTCTGTGTGAGGTGCAAGCCCCATCAAGCATTGCCAAAATCGAGTACGGCGCGTTTGAAAACTGCAACGCAAAGCTCACCATCGTTTGCCCCGAGGGCTCTTATGCCGAGGAATACGCAATAAGTTATGGCTACGCTACCAAGCAACCGTAAAAAGAGACGGAACAAAGATTTCCTTTGTTCCGTCTTTTTGTTAGATCTTTAAGCTTGCACCCAAGGGTAGGGAGTAGATGCGCATTTCATCGGGTGCGCGACCAAGCATATCGCGTACCGCCTCAGCATAGCAGGTCAACTGATGCCCGTGCGCCTCGCCCAAACGCTTGGCAAGGAGTGCGGGGTTGGCGCGTTCCTCGTCGGTAATGCGGTCGGTCTTGTAGTCTACCAAAATCAGGCGTCCGTCGGGCATTGTGAGGAGCAGGTCGATCGAGCCTTGCACAAACAAGGATTCATTCCCGAGCTTCTTGGCAAGCTCTTGGTTTTGTGTCAGCGTTCGCATCGGGGTAAGGATCCCGAATTTTAACTCACGCTGCACCTCCTTAGCGGATTGAATGAGTGACATCAAGTCGCTCTTGCAAAACGCCGTTAGCTGCTTCAAGTGCAAAATATCTGCCGCGCGGCGGCTCATAAAGCCGTCGGCAACCAGCCGTTCCACTTCCTTCTCGGGGGAGGTAGACATCAGTCTTTCATAATTGCAGAACTGCAAAAATGCATGCGTTGCACTGCCGACCTCTGTCGCACTCGGGTGCTCCTGCGCCTGCAATAAACTGTCAAAAGGCGGCGTTGCATTTTGCAGAAGATCGATCTGCGCCAAGAGTGCACCTTCCTCGTCCTCTTCGTCGCAAAGGGTGTCCAAAAGATCGGAGCGCAATTTGGATGCGGCAGCCTTTGTGGGCAGCCCCGCCAAAAAGGCGTAAGGATATTGCGTCTCCTCTTTTGCCCGATAAAGGGCGGCATATCGCTCTGCCACAGGCGAGAGAGCAGTCCCACTTTCGGGGACGGTTGCAGATGCGGTATAGGGAAGTCCGCGCTCGACCTCGCCGTAAGCGGGGTGCACGATCGTCAGGGCAAGATCATCGGCAAGCCTTCCGCCCTCACAAAGTGCGGCAAGGATCCAGGAAAGCATATTGGAGACCCCCAAGATCGACGCGCGGTTACCGCGGCGAATAAGGGATGCATTTGTCATAGCCGTCTCCCATTTGCCCGAGAGCGTGCCGCTGACGTACATTCTCTCTCTTGCGCGTGTGAGTGCTACGTACAGGGTGCGGATGGATTCCTCAACCTGCTCCTGATCCACCTTGAGGCAAAGGGCGGCACGCAGGGCGGTGTCCTCAAGATTGCCCGACACCTCATCATAAAGGCGGCAAGCAATGCCCACCTCGCGGTGATAAAGCAGGTTTTTCTTAATGTCATCCTTGTTAAAGGGAGAACCCGTAGAAGATAGGAAAACCACAGGGAATTCAAGTCCCTTGGAGTGGTGCACCGTCATAACGGTTACGGCATCCTCGGCGGCGCCAAAGCCCTCGGCGGAGAGCTTGTCACCCTCAAGGAGCTTGGCAAAATGTGAAAGGAATCCGTAAAGACCGCAAAAGGCATTTTTTTGATAGATACGTGCCTGCTCGTAAAGATAGAGCAGGACCGGAGTATCCGAAAGAGAGGAGAGTCTGTCATCCTGATAGAGCAGGCGCAAAAAGCGATCCGCGGGTTGTGTGTCAGCCAGACGGCGTGCCTCGTCGAGCCACTCGATGACCGTCGAGCATTTTTGAGAGAGAGAATGCTCCTTATCCTCTGCCACCGTCAAAAGCGCATCGTAAAGCGCGCTTGCGGATGCGGCAGATGCGCGGATCTCGGAAAGCTCCTCAAGATCGAATCCGCCAAGCGTGGAGAGCAAGAACTCGGAAAGCGGCAGATCGCGCCACGGGTTGTCCACACTCTTGAGCAGGTTCAGCATATCGTAAAGCAAGGGATCTTGTGCAAGATCCGATGCGGTGGGCGACACAACGGGAACGCCCAGGCGTGTCAATTCATCGGTATAGGTCGCACCGTGGTTTTTGTTGCGCACGAGAATGGCAATATCCGAGGGGCGAATGGGAGCGCCGTTATCCAGCGTTTCCTCGCGCAAAAGGCGGGAGATCTCAGCGGCTACCCAAACGGCTTCCTCGCGCACGTCCTCGGCATCGTCCTCATCCTCGGGGCGTGCCTTTTTGCGAGGCGGTGCATCAAATACCGCCAATGTTACGGGTGCGGGGTGTGCGGGAGCGGTGATGCCGTCGGTCGATTTTGAGCATACAAGGTCGTCTTGCGGGCGGTATCCCACCGTCTCCTCACAAGCGGAAAAGAGGAACGCGCAAACCTTGTTTGCAAAGTCGATCACAGGCTTGTCACAACGAAAGTTATCGGACATAAACACGCAAGCACCGTCGGCGTCCTCAGCTTCGGGTGTGTCGTAAAGCGGCATTTGGCGGCGGTATCCCGCAAAAATAGAGGGCTCACTGCCGCGAAAGCCGTAAATGCTTTGCTTAATATCACCAACCATAAAGCGGCGGTTTTTGCCAATGAGCGAGAAGATGCGATCCTGCAAATAGTCCACGTCCTGATACTCATCAATGTAAACGGCATCGTAGGATGCGGCAAGCTCGCCCGCGAAGGGAGTGGGATTGCCGTCCTCATCAGTCAGGAGACGGTAGAGCATGGCGCGCACGTCGTCAAACTCCAAAAGACCGCGCTCCAGCTTTTCCGAGAGCAAGCGAGCGGTGTATTCGCTATAAAAACGGTAAAGGATCTCGGCAGGCAGAGCCGTGCGGCGCATCTGTTCAGAGATCTCTTCGGCAGGATATTTCAAAAGCTCCTGTACGCGCTTGGCAATATCATTCTTAAATTTTGTGCGCCATTCCTGATAGGCAATGATCTGGCTCGTTTTCTCCTTCGAGGTGGGAAAACGACCGCTCACAAAGCTGAAGGCGACCTCGTGCGCACGCACGTAGGAGCCGCTCAAAAGGGCGTTTTTCATTTCCTTGCAGTAGTTGACGTCGAGCTCCACAATGCCGTAAAATTTGTTGCGCATATCGGGCGCGGCATCCAGATGTGCTTGGATCTTTTCGAGGAAAGTAAGGTGTCCCTCAAAAAGCTCCAAAAGGTAATTGCGCACAACAGAGCCGTACGTGGTGGCAAAATAGTCGGCGCTTGCCGCTTCGTTCAGCTCTTTTGCAAAGCGACCGAGAATAGCAACGCCCTCGGGCTCGGCGGAAAATTTACCAAGGAACTCGCGCAAAACGCTGCCGAGCTTGCCGTCACTGCGCCCCGACATCAAGTGGTCAAGCGTCTCTGCAAAAGGATTGTCCAAAAGCTTTGAAAAGGGAGAGCCATCGGAGGTGGATTTTGCATAACGGTCGTAGTATTCCTCCAGCAGACTGTCCATAATTTCGGTAGCGATGGGGAGCACCTCGGCACCGTCCGCCATGCGGAAGGATGCGGGGAGTGAGAGGCGCTCAAAGTTTGCGCGTACCGCTTTTTGAAAGAACGCATCAATGGTAGAGATCTGCGCACTGCCCAAAAGAAAGAGCTGGCGAGATAGATGTGCGTTTTCGGGGTCGGTCGCCATCGCATCGGTCAAGGCTTTGGCAATTCTGCCCTTGAGCTCTGCGGCGGCGGCACGGGTAAAGGTGACGATCAGCATACGGGAAAGGTCTGCAGGGTGCTCGGTGTCGGTCAATTTGCGAATAATGCGCTCGGTGAGCACACTCGTCTTACCCGATCCTGCGGCGGCAGAAACCAACAAGGTCTTGCCGTCAATTCTCATGGCAGCCTCTTGCGAGGGGGTCCAGGTTCTACCCATTAGATCAACTCCTTTCAGCGGTGATATGCGCGGTTACAGTCCGCGCGCACAGGGCAAAATGCGCAGGCTTTTTCCGAGGGCGTTTTTTGTGCCTCACCGGAAAGGATGCGCTCGGCAACCGAGCGGACGGCATCCTGCATTTCACTTTGCAGCTGTTGCATTTCTTCAAAGGTTTGCTTGGTCAGTCCCTTGGTGTAGGGGGCATCGGCCTGACCGTTTATTGCAGACGATACGGCGTCATCGTCAAGGAGCAGTCCGCTCCGCTTGATCTCGGTCACGCCTTTTTCGGTCGAGGCAAAGAGATACGCAGCCCCTGCGGGGGTACTGTCGGGCATTGCACCCGAGAGGGCGAACAGATAGAGGATGAGCTGAATATCCATGCCCGAGCGCACCTCATCAAGCGAGAAGGTGTGCTTTCCACTCTTGTAGTCCACCACGCGGAAGTAGAACTTTTCGTCGCTCTCAAAAACGTCTACGCGGTCGATCTTACCGCTGAGCAGCACCGAGGAGCCGTTGGCAAGTGTGAGACGAACAGGGGGCAAACTCCCCTCGTCGCGCGTGCCAATGCCTTTTTCAAAATAAGTGGGCACAAAGAGCCCCGTGCGGATCTCGCCCAGGATCTCGTGCAGCATCTTGAGCGCCAGTCGGCGCAAACGGGCATAAAGATGGAGCAAGCGGTTGTCCATGCTCTCGGCAGGAAAAGGACAGACCTCGCCGATGTAATCGGCAATGATGCGGTCTGCCATCGGCTCTACGTCATCGGGGGAGGGGAGCTCCAATTTTCCATCATCCGTCAGCGACGCACGCAGAAAATGCTCGAATACGTAATGCAAAAACGTACCGTCGTCGGCATAGTTGGGCTGGGAGTCCTTCCGTTCGCGGAGATTGAGACCATAGGTGCTGAAATAGCGATAGGGACAGAGTACAAAGGCTTGAATTTTGGATTGCGAGAGGCGCAAGGAGACGCGCTCGGTGGCGGCGGGCGCCTGCAAGGGCTTTTCCAAGTCCTCACTCGTAGGGAGCGCGCGTGCGCGACGGATCTCGCCAAAGTCAATGACCTCGGGCTTTTTGTCAAGTAAAAACGCCACGCGGTTGAACGCCAAAGAGGGCGTGCGAAGAGAGCCGTCGGTCTGCTTTGCGTGTGTCATGAGTGAGAGGAACTCACTCGGCTTGCTCATAGCGCGGTAAACGTAAAACAATTCCTCGGAGGAGCGCAAACGCTCGCGGGATTGCAAGATCACGCCGTATTCCTCAAGTGCTTCCTTGTCCGCCTCGCTCAAAATACCGTCGTCACTGACGGCACGCGGAAATTCTCCCTCGCAAAGACCGAGCAAAATGGATGCGCGCACATTTTCTACACGCAAAGTGTCGGCAGAACCGATCACAACAGAGTCCTGCGTGGTGGGAACAGAGCCGAGGTCTGCGTTGCCAAATACCAAGGTTAGTGCGGCAATAAAATCCTCAACTGAAAGCTCGCAATCGGGGAGCAGTCGGCAAAGGGTTGTCAGAGTTTCGAGTAGAGTGGAATAGAGTCGCAGACTCTCGCTCGCCTCGCGTACCTGACCGAGTGCCAGCTCCTCTTTTGCACGAGATGCCAGCATGGCGGGTAAATTGATCGCCGCAAGATAATCGTACAAAGCACGGCAACGGTCCTCAAGACGACGGGATGCGCGCA